>NZ_JBHWDU010000161.1:0-8643 GCF_042734825.1 Kitasatospora sp. NPDC059648
CGTCCGGTCAGCAGGCCGGCGGGTCGCCGGAAGGCCCAGCCCAGGGCGAGCTGCGGCCGGGCATTCCGACCGGATCGGACGGAAACGACCGGAGCCACTGGTTCGTCCACCCAGCGGCTCAGCCGCTTCCCGGTGAGCAGCCGTCCGCGTCGCGAAACACCGTCACGCCGACGAGCTTCCGGACTGCACACCGTGAATCCAGCGGGAATCCCCGACGGGGACAGCTCCCGTCGGAGGGTGATCCGCTCCGGTGCCGGGCATGGGCGACTCCAGTGCAGGTGCCCGCGGTTCAGGCCCCCGGGACGAGCACGGCCGAACCCGTACCGGGGTGAGAGTCCGCCGGCCACCGACCGGAGCCGGGTGGCGTCATCGACTCACGACAGGCGACAGGCGACGGACGGGACGCGCGGTGGAAGTTCCCGCATTCGAACGCCGTCCGCCCCAGCCGTCTGTCGGTCGGTGAGTCCTGACATCATTCCGACCGAGGTCTCCGGGGGACTGCCAGTGGGCGTCGATCCTTCGGCCGAGGCCCCCGCGCCTGCCTCAGGAGGAGCCCGTCACAGCTAGTGCTGCCGCAACACGTCCTTGTGCACGACGCTGTCAACGAACATGACATTCTCACTCAGTCCAGTGAGCAGATCGAGGAGGGCGGCCAACGGCTGGTACTCCACACGGACGGCCGGGCGCTCACCACACGCCGTCAAGTGCTCCCACATCGCGTGGAAGTAGTCTTCCAGTTCGAAACGCGCGTCGAACTGTGCGCTGAGTCCTTCGGGATCGAGCCGACGCAAGGCGTCGCGGTCGAGCTGGGCCACCGCGTCGATGATGCTCTGAACGACCTCACGGCTCACCCTGCGCGAGCTGGACATGGATTCTCCTAACGATGTTCGCAGTGGAAGACCGAGGCCCGACGCTCCACGCGCCGCCCCGCCTGGTCGGAACTCGGGGCGACCGCCCTGTGGCCGCCGATGGTGGGGGCGCTCGTGAGCCGCCTCCCGCTCGACGAGTCGCCCCTATCGAGGAGGCCGGGCCCCGCTGGGTTGCCGGCCGGCACGGCGCGGCCCCGGCCTCGGGAGGTCCTTCCCCGATCACGGCCCTCAGGCGGGAGCCGGTCCGCTGTCCGGTTCCACCACCCGGCGTGCTCCGCCGGAGCGGTCGAACGCAATCGGACGGCCTCGGAGATCACGAGCACGCGGCACCCCGGTACGGATCAGAACGTTATCGGCCGAGACCTCCCGTAGCCCGCCCCGTGATCTGTGCGGTGGTCAGTGGACTCTCCTCCTCGGTGAACCGCGGGGCCGGACAGCGCGGTGTCCGCCCCCGTACCCGTGGCGGCCTGCAAACCTCTCGCTTTCCGGCGGATGAGCCGGTGCCCGTTCCCGGTGCGCACGCCGAGCCGTCCCTGGATTCGGAGCGCCTGGGGCCGTTGCCCCGGACGGGCAGGAGACTCCCCGTGGTGCATGTACTCTCCACCGCTCGTGGCGCCGCTCCGGCCGGGGAGGCGCCATGCTCCGTCCGGCTCCCACAGGGGTTTACGAGCAGTCGGGCGAACGGACGGCGAACCGGCAAAGCCGATCGGGAATAGGTTATTCCACGGGGGAGCGATCCGCTCCAAAAAAGGGGGCGCGTTCACGTGATGCAGCATCTAGTGTGACGGTAGGAATAGTTCGGTAACCAGCAGCCGATGACGGGCCGTACTTTGCCTTTCTTCATTCAAGGAGGACGGGGCGGCATCGCGACTGGGGAATTTCCCGGTCGGAGACGGGTGAAGCGCTCACGGGATTCCTCCGAGCATTGACCGAAACCAGCCGTTCCGATCGTGCAGGTCACGTCTGGAGGAGCAGGCCGGGCCGGCTACGCGGCGAAGCCCGACCGGGCATCCTCTCCGACCGGCGTGGACCAGGCGGCGGAGGCCGCGTCGTCCGGGAGTACGGCGCAGCCGGCGCTCTCGGACCGCCGACGCGTCGGCCGGGCGGTCCGGTTCGGCGGGGACCGGCCATGGAGCAAGCGGGAACGGGTGTCGCTCGCGCAGAATGTGCGGGAGGGCGAGCTTGGGGGATCGCCACAAGCAGAGGTAACTGTCGGCCGGTGCGCGTCAAAGTCGCACCGGCCGACGGATCCGATTCCTCGCCGGGGCACTCACCACCGCAACCCGCCTCTGCAGTGGTCCGGGCAGATCCGGAACTGCCGTCGGCGGAGCGGCTGCTCGCCCGGGGGAGGAGGGTGACCCACCCGGCTGGATGTACCCAGTTATCCGTCGAGCCGGAAGACCCGCAATGCCCTGGTCGGACGATTCACCCGCACAGCCCAGTGGGCTGGAAAAAGCAAACCGTTCTGCGGATCGGCACGGAAACCCGTTGTGGCCAGGCACTTTGCATGTGCGGGGGCTCGTCGCTCGGAAAACCTGCCCGCGCATTCAGTGGTCCTCCAGGTGTTCGCAGCGCACCGCTCCCCAGCCCCGGAGGGGGAGCCGGAGAAGTGGTCCTGTCGGCCGGAGCGGCGGTCCCCGTAGTGGAGCGGTTGGAGGGAAGGAGGCCGAGGGGCGAGGTCCGGGAACGCGGTCCGGAGATTTCGGGCCGACGTGGACCGGCCGAATCGTGGAGCGCTTTCCAACCGCGGAAGCGGTGCGCGGCGGCTTTGACGGATCCGGCGAGACGGTGACGCAATGCCAGTAGGTGGAGGTCGGCCTCGGGTCTCGGGCGCTCCGTTGCCTCGGAGACCCCGTCTGGTTGGCGTCGGGTGGGGCACGTCTCTAGCGGTCTTGGACGGACTTCGACGTCTGGTGGCCGCGTGGGCCTCGGAAGAGTGCAGCGGGCTCATTGCCCGTGACACGCCCCGGAAGGCACCCGCGCCGGGCGGGCATCCGGCGATGACCGCGGCGTACTGTCCGGCGCTCCGCTGTCTCCGTCCCGCTGGTACGTGCTCGCACCCGGGAGCCGGATCCCCGCTGGCCCCGGACACCGGTCGCGTCCCATGGGGGCGTCTGCCCGGCTCCGGCCGTGCCGTCCCGAACACGGTGGTCCCGCCTGCATCGGGATCTCGGAGGTCCCGGCGCGGAGCGGGGGTTATGGTCTCCGGCGTGTGCTCGCATGGCTCGGTTGTGCTTCGGTCCGCCCGGTCTGCGGGCCCTTGGCCGGTGTCCTCCCGAGGGAGGGGTGTGGCTGCGCCCTGCCGGTGCGGACCGGTCGGGGTGGTGCGGTCCACGGGCGAAGCGTCGCCGAGCCGCGCGCGGGCCCGTTCCCGTTCGAACCGGCGAGCGGCGAGGCGTCGGCGAAGGAGCGTTCCTTCCGACACGTCGCCTTCTGCTTCTGACCGTTCGCAGCGCCCAGCTGCGGTGGGCGCGAGCTGCGCCGGTCGGGCATCTTCGGCAGGCGGGACGTCCGACCGGCTGGCGGACGACTCCCACTGGTCCTGAAGCCGGCGGCACGCGGCAGCGGCAGCGGCGGGACCGCAGGAACAGCAGGTGCTCGGATCCCCGGTGTCGCGGACGATCAGCGGGCCACGGCACAGTGCGCACTCCGGAGCTCGGACCGGCCTGGCCCCCGTGACCGTTTCGCTTGCCCGGTCGACGACCCTGATGAGCCACGGGAGCGGGGAGATCACGGAGGACCACGGCTCGGCGCCGACCGGTTCCCTACGGCGCGCGAACTCCCATGCGGACTCGAGGGCCCGGAGGATCACCTCACCGTGGGCTTCTGGAGAGGTGCCGTAGTCTGCGAACGTTGCGACGATGTGCCAGGCGAACACGTCGAGTTGTCGCCCGGTCAGCCGCTCGGCCAGCTGACTCGGCAGTCGGCTGAGAGCCGACGAAGCGGCGCGTCGTCCCCATCGTCTCTGCTCGTCGGTCAGCAACCGGATCGCCTCACGGTCCGCTCGCCATCCGCCGCGCCCCGCCGTACCCGCCGTCTCCGACATGGCTGCCGCCGCGCGGCCTCGCGTGCGCGCGTTGGGCGGTTCGTTGGACAACCAACCGCCAGCGACCGCCGGCTTGTTCAGCAAGTCGTGTTGGGAGGATCGTGTTTCTGCCACCGAATCGGGGGTGGTCGATGTCACCGGACCGGGGAGAGCCGTTGTGACCGAACCGGCGGCTCCCGGCCAGACGTCGAACGAGGCGCCGCGACGGGGAGCCGGTGCTCTACCGGAGACCTCGCCGTTGTCGCCTGCGGCGCCGGGCACGGCTAGGAGTGCGGGAACAGCTCCGTTCGGCGGGGACCCGGGCTGCCCGTCCGGGACTCGCACGGGCACGGGCACGGGGTGGACGACGTACCTGAAAACCCTTCTCTCGCCGGGACCTCTGCTGACCCAGCCCTGGGCCAGGAGTTCCGCCACCGCGTCGCGGGCCGTTCCCTCCTTGATCCGGCACTCGCGCGCAATTCGCCCGACAGGAGTCGGTTCAGGAAAGTGCTGCCGCAGGGAGAGGAAGGCGTAGACCTTGAACCGGGTACCGGCCAGGTGGGTCCGGGCGTGTGAGCTGATGCACACGGCCAGCTCACCGTCGGCCAGGGGACGGACACGTCGGTTCATGGTCCGGGTGGCAGGATTGCGGGAGGCGCGGACCAGATTCTTGGCCTTTGCCTTGGCGATCAGCCGGTTGACGCCGCCCCGCGACAGCCCCAGCTGACGCCCGATGGTCCCGTCGGCGGCGAAGCATGACCCCGACTTCCAGCCGTAGTCCTGCACCAGCGTCACGACCCGGATCAGATCGCCCGTCAAGTCCCTGTCACTGAGCCACGCTGCCGGGAATCGGGTGGCGGGCATGCTGGACCGTCCGGTCGCAGGCGCTCCTGGGACGCACCCGGAGTCCCGGACCGTTTCCGGGAGCATGGTGGCCGTGCCCGCCCGGCTCAAGGGGCACCGCCGGACGCATGATGCGCGATCATTCGTCGGTCCGGTCCGACCGGCCGACCGTGAGTGCCCGGATCGGCCGAGCGGCGTGGCGCCGCCCGTTTCGACGTCGGGGCGGTACTGTTCCCCGCCAGTCCCGGTTGAGCAGTGGTCACTCGTGTCTCACGGCTCGGGAGAGACGGCTGTCGCCTTCGTCCATTCAGGACCCGGTGGCCCGATCCCGGGCGGACACGGCGGCGGCACGCAACATAGGCAGGGGCGTGCTGGCAGATTTTGAATCGGTGATGCAAAATGGCGTTGCCTACTTACGACGCGTGAGGAGGCCGCAGCTCGACAGGACGCAGATTCTTCGCAGGATCCCGAGTGTTCCGTCGAGTCGAGGCAGCAGTGGATTCCGTCGTCGGCTCAGATATGTGCTCGGCGGCGACGGGGCAGGGTGTTGATACCCTTAGGCCTGTGCTTAGTCGGGTGGTGAGGTCCGGTGGTGCGGACTGAGCCCTCCCTTCTCGCTAGGAATGTCACACCTCCCCGCCAGGGGGCGTGGTAAAAGAGGGTCGAGCGAACTCCGGAAAGCGAACACGAGCGGCTGTTTTCGTCTGACGGTTCGCATCCGGGGCCCGAGTGATCTGGAGCAGCGACGCAGCAACGACTGCGCCGCATAGCCGTCCGGACTCAGACGAGTCCTGACGGCTGCTTCATCACCGAGCCGAGTTTGCACTCGGAGTACTCCTTCCATCACGGAACGTGTCTGAATCCTTTCAGTCCTTGTCCGTCCTCAAGCCCCTGTGTCCGCCCAGAGGCAGTGGCCCGCTCACGCCGTCCGGGCGTCCTGCGGAGGCCCGGGCGGCAAGTTCCGAGCGGCCCGACCGCCCCGGCTTGGCGGACTTCCGCCGGGGACACCCCGCACCGGCCCAGGACCACGGAGCGGCGACGCAATGCCACACCGGTCAGTTACGCGCCGACGCAGGAAACCGGGCGGTTGATCGGATACGCGGCGTAGCCGAGCCGGCCGCCTCAGCGACCACACCGACGGTCATGATGCGGCATCGGACGCTCCCCTCACCAGCCACCCGGACGGAAACGCGCAACTGGTGCTTCTCATGCAACCTGAGCTTCCGTTGATCGGATGACCGCGCGCCCCACAGCAACAACGGCCGCCCCGCCATCATCCGGGACCGGCCACGGCCGGCAGCCGCCACGGCGGCCACACCGCTGGGGAGAATCGCAGAGCATCCGGCAGGGACCGCAGCCGTCCCGCCGGGGCGCAGGGGAAAACCAGCGAGCGGTGATGGCCGCGCCCGCTTCGACCGCTCCTGCCCGAGGCCTGCCGAATGACCACCGCCCGTTCGGCCCGAGGAGTTCTGCATCCCGGGTAAAAATGCTGAGCACGGGCGGCCTGGCATATTTCAGGACACCCGGATGCCGTACGTTTCCCGGCGATTGGCTCATCGTTCTCGGGGCATGAGTCCAACGACCGAATCACCTCTTCCATTGCCCCTGGAGCCAGACAGGATCTGCAATGTCGGCGATAACTGGCTATTCGTCCCGGACCGGATCAATGTCATGGGTGATGCAGAAAGTGGGTATCTCGTGAAGGACGGCGAGCGCGTGGTGCTGAGACACTGCTCACGCAATCTGGCCGAGCTCTTCCGCATTCTGCGTCAGCTTGAGTTTGAATTCTCGATCCGGATGCCCCGTTCAGAGGGATAGCCGCCTGATCAGGGCGCCGCCGAGCGCGATACACGATGACGCACACAGGAGGGCCCCTTTGTACGAGTCGACGGACACCGCTTTCGTCCCTCGCTACGCCTCGGGATTCGCTCCCGATGACGGGGTCAT
Source organism: Kitasatospora sp. NPDC059648 (assembly GCF_042734825.1). NCBI lineage: Bacteria > Bacillati > Actinomycetota > Actinomycetes > Kitasatosporales > Streptomycetaceae > Kitasatospora > Kitasatospora sp. NPDC059648. The sequence goes on from NZ_JBHWDU010000161.1 coordinate 6,685, forward strand.
ACACAACCATCCCCTCTGGCCCCCCGTCGGCCAGTCGTCTCCGGAGACGCCCTATCCGGTCGTGGACGGGTGGACCGACGCAAGCGTGCAGTCGCGCACCGTCGGAGTGGAAGCCCTCATGCAGGAGATCGGTCTGCCGGCCGCGGGCTTCCCTCCCCAGGTGATCGCCGACCGCCCGGAGCCCTGCTCACGGACAGCACGCCCCGCAGGCCGCCGGGCCGACGTCATGGGATCCCTGATCGGATTCCTGACTGCGGCGGTCGTCACCGTGGCGTGCATCCTCGGATGGGCGATCTCCTACCACCCCCTGCAGAACGTGGCTCTTTCCCGGCTGCCCAGAAACCTGTCCCAGTACTGGCCGGTCGTCGTCTACGGGCCGTGGATGGCCGCTTCTCTCTCCGTCCTGCGTGCCGCGCTGGGAGGTCGCAAGGTCGCGAACTCCTGGACGATCATCCTGGTGTTCGCCGGTATCGCCAGTGCCCTGTGCATCGTCGACACACCCAGCACGATGCCTGAGGCTGTGGTCGCGGGCCTTCCGCCGGTGGCGGCCGTGGTGTGCCTGCAACAAATGGTGCGCCAACTGCTGGCGGCCAGGCAGGTGTCCCAGGATGATGTCCGACAGAAACCCTCACACCGGGCATCGCGGTAGATCGCGGCCGGCGCGGGACCACCGCCAACAGGGGCAACGGGATCTCCGATCGGAGGGTGGCGTCCGTCGAGGAGGGAACCGCAACATCGGATCGTGGCATCCCGGAAACACAACGGCTCCGCTGCCCCGGTCTTCCCCGCATCGAGGTCCACCTCCTCGCCGCCATGACGGGAGGCGGGCAGGTCATCGCCCAGCCCGAGAATTCGGCTCCAAGACCAACGGAGTCACCGTCTTCAAACCCGTGCTCGCACCGCTCGACCTCGCCGGAACCGTGGTCACCTTCGACGCGCTGCAAACGAAACCAGTCCCACAACTCGACCGCGTGGTGGAGGAATTGCGTGCACGACAGATGTGGCGCGGGAATCGGCAACCCCGGCGGGGGCGCCCTGCCCCCGCACGACGCGCCCTAAATCAGCGACGAGGACCACGAACGCGCGAGCTGCTCCGTGACGGTGAAAGTCGCCGCACCGCCGCCGTCCGCAACTGTCGAGACGGGCGGTCCACGTGAACCGGCCACCGCCGGTGTACGGACAGCCAGGGAGAAGCGTCGCCCTGGAGTCGGGCGGGGCGCTCGGACCGGTCGGATCCTGTGCAGCGAGCAGTGTCGACCCCTGAAGCATGCCACGGCCGTGGCGCTCTACCAGGGCCTGCCTTCTTCCCGAGCGACGGGCGGGGATCCAGGGCGCGATGCAGTTGTGTGTCGCGTCCAGGCCGCCGGCACTCGTGACCAGGCCCATCGCTGCAGTTGCACCAATCGAGTGAACCTTCCCCCGTTCGAGTGGTCTTCCCTTTATAGGTGACTACGGTAAGCATGCTGTGCACTGCAGGGCGTAGCCGAACGCGGGGCCGCCTGATCACCGACTCCGCAACCATTCACGATTCGAAAGGAAACCAGACCGATGATCCTGAACCTGCTCGCCAACATCGTCGCCGTCCTCGGCTGGCTGCTCTAGCAGTCGTCGATCCACCGGCGGCGAGCCGGCCCCGGCTGAGTGACGGGGCCGGACTTGCCAGATGCCCTGCCGCGGACCACTGCCAGACGCTGGCGACACATGGTGTCTCGGTCGACCACGCGCCGAACTCCGCAGGCATCTGCCGCCACTGCCCTCCGGTCTTGAACCCCGGATCACGCCCTCGAACTGCTGCGGCAGCCGCTCCGGGTATGGGCCTGCTCGCCGACCGGCAGGTACGACTCGATGAACCTCCGTTCTGCAGCAGGCAGTTGAAATCGCTTCACGCGACATGATCTCCCCGATCAGGTTTCGCCTTGAGGGCGGACCCCACAGATTGATCACGCTCCGGTACCCGCC
>NZ_JBHWDU010000162.1:0-8600 GCF_042734825.1 Kitasatospora sp. NPDC059648
ACATCACCCGAACCCCGGCCAGCACGCCAGTACGGCCAACGTTCACACGTACGAGCGATCACGAAACAAGAGAAACAGGACTTAACGTCCACTCAAGGAATCCGGCATCTTGATGCGGAGCTACTTCCGCTTTGCCCGCGGCTGGCCCTTGGCCCGCTGCGCCAGGACGTCGTCGAGCACGTGGGCCGCGACGGCCGGCGGCAGGTCGAGGTCGTCGGCGAGGACCTTGACGATGCGCTCCCGCGGCTCGTCCCAGAGCTCCTGCTGCACGACGGCCACCTTGTTACGCAGGGCGAGGCCCTTCTGGGTGTCGGCCACCAGGCGCTCGCCGGTGCGCTTGGTGAACCCGAACTCCTCGACCAGCTTCTGCGCGATGACGGCGGCCGCCGTGTCCGCGGGTGCGGCCGCGAGGAGCTCGGCCGTGCGGGCCACCCGCTCGACCGCGTCCTTGCGGATGGACGCCACCTGGTTCGGGCTGCCGGCCTTGCGGCCGCCGGTGCGGGCGGCGCCGTGGCCCTTGGGGCGGTTCTCGTTCCACCGCCGCACGGTGCCGCGCTCCCAGTACCGGACGCCGTTGATCTCGGTCTTCGACTCCGGCCCGATCGTCCGCACCTTCTTCCCGGGTGCCGGCTTCTTGACGTAGTCCGGCCAGGCGTCCTTGTGGGGGCGGTCGTTCTCGGGCAGCGACTCCCAAGCCTCGATCCAGTCGAGCAGGTCCCCGTCGCGCTGGTCCGCGGGGTTGTTCTGCGGGTCGAGGGGGAGGACCGGGATGTCCTGCTTGTCGAGCGGGAGCTCGCGCTGCTTGGCCCAGGCCTGGACCTGCTCCTTGTCCCACAGGCGCAGGGGACGCTTGGCGTCGGGGTCGACGCGGGCGAAGCTCTTCACGCTGGCGGGGAACTTCTCCCACTGCCGCCGGCTCTGGAAGGTGGAGAAGGCGACGCCGAGAATTTTCGCGGCCTGCTCGGTGGTGACGTACTCGCGGCCGGCGGGGATCATCGCGGGCCTCCGTTTCGTGGTGGTGGGGGCCGGCAACCGACCCTTGCGACACGAGGAACGATACTACATAAAACATGCGACCGGTAGTCGGGTGTCGCGGTGCACCCCCGGAGGACAGCCCGGCCGGCACCCGCCTCCGGTGTCGCCACAGCCGGTGGCGTTCTCGATCAGCGCGTCGACCAGGGCATTCGTCAGCCCGGTCGCCGGCGGTGGCCGCCGTCCGGCCGCGGCAAGATCAGCAGGAACTCCATGCCGTCGTCGGAGGGCCGGCTGCCGAAACCGGCCTGGAGCAGGTGGGTGCTCATCTCCGTCAGCACCGGTACGCAGTCCGGGGTCCGGCACAGGAGCAGCACCTTGGCGCAGCTGCCGTCGGGCGTCGGGTCCTGGGCCTGGGTGCTGAAATCGCCTGCGTCGGCCAGGCCGTCGACGTCGCAGATCTTGCCGTGCTCGTCGGTGGCCAGGAGCCAGCCGGCGTCGGTGAGGACGGACTGGACAGCGGCCTCGGTCAGTATCGGTCGGGTTGCGTGAGCCATGGCGGTTCTCCTGGGTGTGTGTGGGCGGGCCCGTGAAGGTGTGGTTCGGAGGATCGGTTCGGGCGGGGTGCAGGACGTCGGCGCTTTCGTTGACGAAAACGCCGACGGCTGCGGATGTACTGGCGTCGACCGTGGTGCCGACCGCCGCTGCTGGGGGCAGGCCTGGGTGGGCGCGCAGGCCGAGTGTGCCCGCGGGTACGGGCTGTGGGCCCGCGGCGCGCACGGCACGCGGCCGACGGTCACCGGAAGTGCGAGGCCAGCGCCGGGAGGGCGCCGGCGCCGAGGTCCCAGTGGCAATCGGAGATCGGGTCGTCGGCGGCGTCGAGCGCGGTCGCTGTCACCGACAGGACACCGGCGGGGCGCTCGTCGCCGTCGGGCGTGATCGCGGCCCGGGCGTCCAGGCACCGGCCGTCGTGCGGCCCCCGGCGTCGCCCCAGTTCCACACCGTCGCGCGCCGGTACGCCTGCGCCCCGCTCCTCCACCAGTGCGGCACCACGACGGGACGGCCGTGGACGTGATCGGCCAGGACGATCAGCGCGGCGTCCACCAGGGCGCCCCGCTGCTCCCGCAGGAGCCCGCGCCGGGCGCGCGCGGCCGCCACCAGCGCATGGGTGACCGTGGCCGGGCCGGTCCATGGAGCCTGCGCCCACTCCCGCTCGCCCTGGTGCAGGCCCACCAGGGCCAGGTGATCGGCGGCCGCCTCCAGCAGGGCGGCCACCGCCGGGTCCGCGAGGGGCCGACGCTGCGCCCCGGCGCCTCGGCGGGCGCGGGCCGGACGCCGAGTTCCTCGACCTGGTTCCAGAAGCGGTGCAACGCGCTCGGGTCGCCGTCGGGCGCGGCGGTGGTCTCGACTACCGGCCCTCCTGGTCGTTGATCCGCACGGTTGCGGTCCCGCTGGCCCGGTTGGCGCGGACGACGACGCTGTGGCGGCCGGACGTCACGCCGAAGACCAGGCCATGCGGCATGGCCTCGGCGGTGAGGGCCTGTACGTCGGCGGTGAAGGCGGCGGCGGCCGTGAGGGGGCCGAACGGGCGCAGGCTGCTGCTGGACACGGGGTTTCCCTTCGGTGGTGCGGGTTGACCGGAGTGGCCGCCAAGCCAACCCCGCTATGAAGAGCTATACCACATGAAACCTTCTCAGATGGGGATGGTGACCCCCGTTCGAGCGGGGACTTCGGTGCTTTCGTCGACGAAAGCACCGAGGGCGGGGCCCGGGGCGGCGGTCAGCCGCCGGGTTGGGCGGTACCGGCGTCCAGCAGCGGCAGCGCGGCGGTCGTGATGGCCGTGATCTGCTCCGTGGTCCAGGTCGAGCCGTCGAAGCTGACGTGCAGCAGCTCGGCGACGGTCTCAGGCCGGCGGACCGTCAGGCGGATCTCGTAGTTGCCTCGGCGCGGGCGCCGGCGAGGTCCCGATCGGTAGGGGTGACGCGCTCCTCGTCGGCGCTCCCCGGGGTGTGGTGGCTGATCAGGTTGAGGAACCGCTCGTCGTACCGGCACTTCCCGGAGCAGACGACCAGCGCGGCGCGGGTGCCGCCGACGATGACGGCGTGCCGGTTGCGCCGCGTGCGGATCTCCACGTGCAGGGCCCGGACGGCGAGCGTGCGCTCCAGCCAGAAGCCCCGGCCGTGTTCGTCCCAGAACTGCCGCCCGACCTTCCAGCCCGTCAGCTGGTAGATCTGCTCGTAGTCCCAGGGCTCCCCGGTCCGGTAGTCGCGGTCCTCGGGTCCGGAGGCCGGCCACAGCAGGTCGTAGCCCTGGGCCGTCCAGATGCCGTCCGTGACGCGCTCCTCGACGCGGACCAGGATGCGGGGGGCGTTCACCGGCAACTCGCGGGGCGGGGGTCCGTGAGCACGGGGCAGCTGAGGCAGTCGTGGGCGGGCTGTGAGACGCAGCGCCGGTAGGGGCCCACGCGGCCACCTGGGTGCCGCGCGCGAGCAGGAGCGCGAAGGGCAGGAGGGTGCAGAGGATCGCGCCGCCCGGGCCATGGCGGGGTGCAGGTGGCATCGGTGAGGTCGAGCTCGGCCCAAACCGTCTTCGCGTTGGGGCTGCCACCACCGAGGCCTGGCCCAGAATTCCTCTCCGCGGCCCGCCCCGCTCCGAGCGGTGTGCCGTTGGCACACATACCTTCGCCGTACGGATAAAACCCGCCCATATGGCAGCAAGTCCACCGCATGCCCTCTACGCACTCGGTGTTTGGGCGCCCAGCCCGTGACGCTCTGCTCAAAAGCGTGTGCGCTAGGGTGTCGAGAGCTCGGTGTAGGGGGGTGACGGTGCGTAATGCAGGCTTGGTGCATCAGGTGCGGATGTTGCGGGCGGGGGTCGGGGATCCGTCGGTGATGTTGGCGCAGTTTCGGCTCAGTGCCGTGTTGGTGCCGTTGTGGGGTGATGAGGCGGTGTGGACGGCGGACGAGGGGGGTCTGCGGTGGATTTTCGCGTTCTCGTCCGAGGAGGAGCTGGCGGCGTTCGTGCGGTCGAAGGGGCTGTCGCTTGATGGTTTCCCGTACATGACGGTGTTCGGTAGCCGGTTGTTGGATGTGGCGGTGCCGGGGCTTGGTGTTCCCGGGGGGATCGCACTGGATGTGGCGGGGAAGGAGCCGATGCTCTTTCCTCCGGTGCGGGGGATCGTGCCGGACGAGGTGGCTCTGGACGGGCCGGTGACGATGGGGGATGTGGGCGTTGGGTGAGGGCTATCAGGCGGATCCCGAGGCGTTGAAGCTGGTGGCGGACGGCCTGACCGGGGTGATCGCCGAGCTGAAGTCGATCGGCATAGCCGGGATCGCGGAGGGCGGGAACGGTTTCACCGAGCTGGAGCTGGGCGGCATGGAGGCCGGTGACTTCGAACTGTCCACGACGTTCGTGGAGTTCTGCGAGCGCTGGAGCTGGGCGGTCAGGTCGCTGGTGGTGAAGGGCTCGGACATGGCGAGCAAGGTCGGCTTGGCGGCCGGTACGTACTACGAGCAGGAGCAGTACGCGAGCGGGCTGGGGAAGGACGTCGTGGCCGGCATCATCGGCAATCCCCACCTGACCGAGGAGCAGGTCGAGCACGAGTCGTGGTCGCAGGTGTGGGGCGACAACCCGATCAACGACATCATGCACCCGGACTACTCCGGCAAGTCGTTCGACAAGGCCGAGGCCGACATCAAGCAGCAGTGGCAGAAGGCGGCCCAGGACGCGCTCCAGAAACCCGGCATCGTCAACATGACGCTGAACGCGACGGTCGGCCCCATTCCGCCGGCTGCGGAGAAGTGACGTCGTGGGATTTCTCGGAGACGCGCTGGACTTCGTCGACGATGCCGTCGACAGCGGGACGAAATTCGTCGCCAAGGGCCTGCAGAAGGGCGGGCACCTGGCCGGGGAGGCACTGGATGCGGCCGGCCTGCACGGCGCCGGGCAGACCGTCAGCGGCTGGGGCGACGACATCGCCGACGACGCCGGCGTCAAGGTCAAGGAACGCAACCTCGACCAGAGCGACGACCCGAAGGAACTGCTCCACGGCGACGCCAAGAAGCTGAACGAGGTCGCCGGCCACCTGCAGAAGTTCCACGACGCGTTCGACAAGGCCGGCCAGGGCCTGACCCGCCTGGACACCGACCACTGGACCGGAGAGGCCGCCGACAACTTCCGCCGGGACTTCGACCCCCAGCCCAAGCAATGGCTGGCGGCAGCCGACGCCTTCGCGAAGGCCGGCATCGCCCTGACCACCTACGCCCACACCGTCAGCTGGGCCCAGGACCAGGCCAAGGACGCCGTCCGGATCTGGAAGGAGGCACAGAAGAAGACGGACGCCGCCGCCAAGACCTACATGAACGACGCGATGACCTACAACCTGCGGCTCAAGGCGTACAACGCGACGCCGGCCGACCAGCGCCAGGGGGACCCGCCGGCCGACCCCGGCGAGTTCAAGCCCCCCGCGGACGCGGTCGCCCAGTTCAAGGAGGCCGAGGACAAGCTCGACGCCGCCCGCACCCAGCGCGACTCCGCCGCCCGCACGGCCCTCGCGGCCGTCAAGGCGCTCGTGGAATCCGCCCCGGCGATGCCGAGCCGCACGGAGATCCTCAAGGCCGAAGTGATGGACACCGCGACGTCCGTCCCGGAGCTTGTCCTCCACTTCGGCGGCGGCGTCGTGAAGAGCGCCGTCGACCTGAACAAGCTCCTGCGCAGCGTGAACCCGATCGACCCCTACAACGCCACCCACCCCGCCGAGTACGCCACAGGCCTCTCCGGCCTCCTGGCCGGCCTGTCCGGGTCCGCCAACAACCCCGTCGAAGCCGTCAAGGGCCTCGTCGGCAGCGGCTGGGGCTCCGACCCCGCCGAAGCCGGCGGCAAACTCTTCGGCAACCTGCTGCTCGCCCCCGAAACCGGAGGCGGCAGTGCCGCCGCCACCGCCGCCGAACGCGAAGCCACCGCCGTAGCCGAAAACGCGGCCAAGAACACCGCCGAACAGGCAGCCAAGGACGCCGCCGAGAAGGCGGCCGAGCAGGGTGGTGCAGCCGACTGGTACAAGGACATCTTCGAGCCGAAGGGTCCGTGGCGGCCGGAAACCCAAACCACGTACCCGGCCTACCACGCAGGTTCGGTAACACCGGAGCAGGCCCAGGCCCTGATCGACAGCGAATTCCCGTGGCTGAAGGACCTGAATAGTCCGCGCTTCGAAGCCGGACAACCGGGATATAACGTGAACTGCACCAATAATGTTGTCGCGGTTGACAGAAGGCTTGACGGCCTGGACGTGTACACCGCCCCGCTCCAGAAGGGGCGCACTGATCCGGAAATGGAAGATCTGTACAGAAAAGAGCTCGGGGATCCGGAAGCATCGTTCCATCCGGTCCGCGGCTACGATGTGATCAGCGAGGATATGTCAGCAAGAGGTCCCGGTTCTCGCGGAGTTGTGTCGATCGATCGGGGGGATTACACGGGTCATGTGTTCAACGTGGTCAACGTCGATGGTCGCGTGATCTATATAGACGGTCAAACTGGCAGGCTGGCAACCCTGGAGACGGATGACATCACTAGTATAAAATATATGCCTTATCGATAGCTGCAGCCGGGATTTCGCCGACCTATTGCGTGAGGAGTTTTGCGTCGATGACTCGACAGGAAGTAATCGAGGCGGTTCGGATCCGTCTTGCCGGTCTCTACCCCATGGCGCCGCCGACTGTCGCACTTCGGGACGAATGGGTCGAGGAGTGCGGGTGGGCTTGGAAGGTGCGATTCGACACCCAGGAGTACCTGGAGACGGGCGATGCCAGCACGCGACCGATGAACCGGTGCCTGTACGTTCGTAAGGACACCGGCGCAGTCGAATTCGTCCCGTCAGCACTCTCCGTCAAACAGAGTCGCTACTTCCTGGAGACCGGCATTTTCCCCCCGCCCCCGGACTCTGAACTGTGAACGACACCACTGCTCGTACGCGGGCCTGGCTGCAACAGCTTTACGGGCCCGTGGTCGATCTCGCCACAGACCAGCCGGTCGCCGAAACCGAACAGGTGTGGTGGTACGCCCTGCGCGCGTTGCCTGAACCCGGTTACAAGACCACTCAGATGCTCAACGCCTCCATCGTCGTACCGAAGGACGGCTCAGCTCCGTTCCACCCTGGCAATAGCGACCCCTGGGGAGATGCGATGGCGCTCGCCCAGAACCCGGGTCCGCGCACTCGGCAGGACTGGGAGAACCGAGTCAACGCCCGGAGCTGTGTGGTGGCGGTGGACGCTGCCATCGACCAGGCGGCGGTCAGCATGTTGCCGTGGCAGCCGTACCACGAAGCGCCCGGCTGGTGGGGACGGTTGATCCGCCGATACTTCGCCGGCGCCGAGGTCGGCACCTGTGCGAACTGGGACGAGGTGCTCGCGGCTGTCGACCAAGGCGGCCAGGACACGCGCGGTGTCGTGCGGGTCCGTCGTGAGCTGGGCGGTTTCGAGGCAACCGGGCATCTGCTGTACGCCTACAACGATGGAAACCGCGTTGTTGTGCTGGACGGCCAGAGCGGCGGACTCGCCCGCCTCGATGCAACTGGGGTGCGCCAACTCTCCCTGGCCCGCTTCCACCGGCCGCGCGGTGGTGTGTCCGCCCTCTCGCCGCCGTGGCGGCGCACCGCCACCGACCTGGCGTCCGCAGTGGTCAAGGCCGAGGCGTGGCTGGCTGAGCACTACCGTGACGAGGTCGTTCTCGTCGATCCCGGCGAACAGGACGATCTCGGGCGGGGTTGGCTCTTCGCCTGCAACAACCGCGCCTTTCTCGCGAGCGGGGATTGGTCCCTGGGAATGCTGGACGCTGCCGTGGTGGTGCCGAAGGACGACACCTCCCCGTTCGGGCTGCCCAACACGGACCCCTGGGGCTGGCTCGACCGGTGGCTCGCAGACGGCGTACCGGGCGTGGACGGGATGGCTCTGCCCCCCGCTCCTGGCCAAGCAGCCTGGTTCGCACCTACCTTGGCTCAGCTGGGGCCGGTCCTGGAAACAGCCGAGTTCGCGGACTGGCCGACCGCAATGGCCGGGGTGGTCGGCACCCCGGACGGCGCTCGCATGCTGGCCTGGGTCCGCCGGCGTGACCGCCGCGGGCGGGAGAGCGTCGGAAGACTGATCGCTGTGGCGCATACGTCCAGCGGGCCGGTGCTCCTCGACGTAGCTACCGGCGAGGGAGCCGATGTGGAGCTTGAGGGCGTGATGGCTGTCCGGATCACGCGCTACCGGTGAACACACGCGCCTTGACGCTTCGGATCGCCGAATTCGCGCTCCAGGCCGGCTCCCTGCGTGCAGGGAGCCGGCCCGGCGGCGCTGCTCCTCATACCGTCCGGCCCAACTCGGCCTGGGTCTCCGCCGGCGGCAGCACCCAGGTCCTGCCCTTCGGCTGACCGGCACACCGAGTGCGGCTTTCCTACTGATCCCGCAAAGCGGCAGCGTGGGTCACGGCTGCGGCGAGGAGTGCAACGCACCCTCCGAGCAGCATTACCACCGACGGGGACGAGGCGTCGACGACCGAGCCCGTAGTGCTCCAGAACAGCTTCACCGCTGCTGGCTTCGGACAACGTGGCCGAGGCCAGCGGTCCGGCATGATCGGTAACCGTGCTCGTACGG
>NZ_JBHWDU010000163.1:0-8543 GCF_042734825.1 Kitasatospora sp. NPDC059648
GCGGCGATCCCGTTCTACTCCACCGTCACCGGCGAGCAGACCGACACCTCCGCCCTCGACGCCGACTACTGGTACCGCAACCTCCGCGAACCCGTGCTGTTCGACCGGACCACCCGGCTGCTGCTCGACCACGGCCACACCGTCTTCGTCGAGGTCAGCCCGCACCCGGTCCTGGTCTCCGCCGTCGAGGAGACAGGTCACCACCACGGCTCCGACCTCCTCGCCACCGGCACGCTCCGGCGCGATCAGGACGACTTCCTCACCTCGCTCGGCCGCCTGCACGTCCATGGTGTCCCGGTCGACTGGCGGTTCCCGCAGGACACCGAGCCCGTCAGCCTGCCGACGTACGCCTTCCAGCGCCAGCCGTACTGGCTTCGGCCCGTCCCGACGACGTCGGGCGACCACCCCTTGCTCAGCACCTTCGTGGAACTGCCCGACGGCGCGGTGCTCAGCGGACGGATCTCGCTCGCCACCCACCCGTGGCTGGCCGACCACGCCGTGCGGGGCTCCGTCCTCCTGCCCGGCACCGCGTTCGCGGAAATGGCGGCCTACGCGGCCGGCCGGCTCGGCCGCGCGGTCGAGGAACTGGTGCTCGAAACGCCGCTCGTCCTCGACGACACCCCGGTGCACCTCCAGGTCGTCGTGGGCCCCGAGGACGACGGCCGCAGCCCGCTCACGGTGTACTCGCACGACGGAGACGACTGGGTGCGGCACGCCGCCGGGGCCCTGGGCGAGGGGCCGGTGCTGAGCGCCTGGGACTGGCCGTCGGCCGGTGAGCCCCTCGACGTCGACGGGCTCTACGACTCGCTGTCCGTGCTCGGCTACGAGTACGGGCCGGCCTTCCAGGGCGTCACGGCGGCCCGGCGGGTCGGCGACACCGTCTACGCCGAGGTGGAGCTTCCCGCCGAGGAACCGTTCGCCCTGCACCCCGCGCTGCTCGACGCCGCACTGCACCCCATGGCGTTCCTCACCGACCGCACCGGCCTGCCGTTCGCGTTCACCGGAGTGGCGATACGGCCCGCGGACAGCCGGACGCTGCGCGTACGCCTGTCCGCCACCGGGCCGGACACCTACACCGTGGCCGTGGCCGATCCGGACGGCGCCCCGGTCGCGGTCATCACGTCGCTGACCGTCCGGGACGCCACCGCCGTCCCGGACAGTCTGTACGCACTCGACTGGGTCCCCCTCGAAGAGGCACCGACAGGCGGCGACCCCGCGGACCTGGTCGTCTACGAGGTGCCCGGGCCGGAGCCCGAGGCGGACACCGTCGAGGCGGCGTACGAGAGCGCGAAGAGCGTACTCGCCGTGATCCGGGACCACTTGGCGGGCGAGCGGACGCGGCTCGCGGTCGTCACCCGCAACGCCGTCGCCGCCGCACCCGGTGACGTCGTCGGCCTCCACCACTCGATGGTCTGGGGCCTGGTCCGCGGCGCGCGCGCCGAGCACCCCGGCCGGTTCGTCCTGGTCGACGCCGATTCGACCTGGGACCCCGCACTGATCGCCGGCACGGACGAGCCGGATCTGGCGGTACGCCGAGGGGCGCTGCGCGTGCCCCGCCTGGTCCGCGTCGGCGCGGGCCTCACCCCGCCGGACGGGCCCTGGCGGCTGGAGGACACGGGCACCGGCAGCATCGACGACCTGGCGCTGGTGCCCCGCCCGGAGCTCACGGAGCCGCTGGGGCCCGGGCAGGTCCGGATCGCCATGCGGGCTGCCGGTCTCAACTTCCGGGACGTGCTGATCGCCCTCGGCGTCTACCCCGGCGAGGCCCTGATGGGCGGCGAAGGCGCGGGCGTCGTCCTCGAAACCGGCCCGGACGCCCGTTTCCGGCCCGGCGACCGGGTCATGGGCCTGGTCCCCGGCGCCTTCGGCCCGGTCACCGTCGCCGACCAGCGGCTGCTGGTCCGGATGCCCGACGACTGGTCGTTCGTCAGGGCCGCGTCAGTGCCCGTGGTGTTCCTGACCGCCTGGTACGGCCTGCGCGACCTGGGCGGGCTGAAGGCCGGAGACCGGGTGCTGGTCCACGCCGGCACCGGCGGCGTCGGCATGGCGGCGATCCAACTGGCCCGCCGGCTCGGGGCGGAGGTGTTCGCCACCGCCGGCCCGGCCAAGTGGCACATCCTGAGAGCCCTGGGACTGGACGAGGACCACATCGCCTCGTCGCGCACGCTGGAGTTCGAGCAGAAGTTCCCGCCCATGGACGTGGTTCTGGACTCGCTGTCCGGTGAGTTCGTCGACGCCTCCCTGCGGCTGCTCGTGCCCGGCGGCCGGTTCGTGGAGATGGGCAAGACCGACATCCGCGACGCGGCCGACCATCCCGACATCGTCTACCGGGCGTTCGACATCGCCGACGCGGGGCCGGAACGGCTCGGCGAGATCCTGGACGCCGTCGTACGCGCCTTCACGGACGGCGGGTTCGCACCGCTGCCGTTGGACGTGCGCGGGGTACGGGACGCGGTCGACGTGTTCCGGTTCATGAGCCGGGCCGCTCACGTCGGGAAGATCGTCCTCACCGTCCCCCAGCCGGTCGACCCCGACGGCACCGTGTTGATCACTGGTGGTACGGGGACGCTGGGGGGCCGTGTGGCCCGGCACCTGGTGGCCGAGCGGGGTGTGCGGCACCTGTTGCTGGTCAGCCGCAGTGGTGGCGGGGCGGCGTTGCGCGAGGAGCTGGCCGGGCTGGGCGCGGAGGTGACCGTGGCCGCCTGCGACGTCGCGGACCGGGACGCGCTGGCGGCCGTACTGGACTCGATCCCGGCCGCGCACCCGCTGACCGCGGTCGTCCACGCGGCCGGCGTGCTCGACGACGGCGTGGTCGAGTCCCTGACCCCCGAACGCCTCCGGCAGGTCGCCGACCCCAAGGCACGGGCCGCGTGGAACCTGCACGAACTCACCCGGGGCCATGACCTGACGGCGTTCGTCCTCTTCTCCTCGGCGGCCGGAACGCTCGGCAGCCCCGGCCAGGCCAACTACGCCGCGGCCAACACCTTCCTCGACGCCCTGGCCGTGCACCGGCGTGCCCAGGGCCTGCCGGGGGTGTCGCTGGCCTGGGGCTACTGGGCCGAGCTGAGCGGCATGACCGGGCACCTGACCGGTGCCGACCAGGACCGGCTGATACGGGCCGGGGTCGTGCCGCTGGCCACCGACCACGCCCTGTCGCTGTTCGACGCGGCCCTGGCCACGGACCGCGCCGGGCTGGCGCCGGTACGCCTCGACCTGTCCGTGATGGCGAGCGCCCCGGCGGCCCTCAAGGGCCTCGTCTCCCGCGAGGCGGCCCGGCGCCCGGCGCGGCGCGGCGCGATCGCCGACCGCCTGCGGTCACTGCCGGAGACCGAACGGCTGCGAGCCGCACTCGACCTGGTCACCGCCAACACCGCCGCCGTGCTCGGTCACCGCGAACCGGGGGCCGCGTGGGACCGGCAGCCGTTCAAGGACCTCGGCTTCGATTCCCTGACCTCCGTCGAACTGCGCAACCGCCTCGCCGGCGCCACCGGCCTGCGCCTGCCCGCCACCGTCACCTTCGACCACCCCACCCCGCAGCAACTCGCCGAGCACCTGCTGAGCGAGATCCTCGGCGGGGGTGTGGTGCCGGTGGTGCCGGTCGGGGTTCCGGTGTCGGCTGATCCGGTGGTGATCGTGGGCATGGGGTGCCGGTTGCCCGGTGGGGTGGGGTCTCCGGAGGAGTTGTGGGGCCTGGTGTCGGGCGGGGTCGACGCGATCGGGGCGTTCCCGGGTGATCGCGGGTGGGACGTGGAGGGGTTGTTCCATCCGGACGCGGATCATCCCGGGACGTCGTACACGCGGTGGGGCGGCTTCCTCGTGGACGCGGCGGGGTTCGATGCCGATTTCTTCGGGATTTCGCCGCGGGAGGCACTGGCGATGGATCCGCAGCAGCGGGTGCTGCTGGAGACCGCCTGGGAGACCTTCGAGGACGCCGGCATCGATCCGAGGTCGTTGAGGGGCAGTCAGACGGGTGTGTTCACGGGGATCTGGTCCTCCGGCTACGGCGGCGACCAGGCACCCGCCGACGCCGAGGGCTATCTCGGTACGGGCGCCGCGACCAGCGTGACCTCCGGCCGGATCGCCTACCTGCTGGGGCTGGAGGGCGCGGCGGTCTCGCTGGACACCGCCTGCTCGTCCTCGCTGGTGGCGATCCACCTGGCGGCGCAGGCCCTTCGCTCGGGGGAGTGCTCGCTGGCCCTGGCCGGCGGGGTGACCGTGATGGCGACCCCGCTGGGGTTCACGGAGTTCTCACGCCAGCGCGGCCTGGCTCCCGACGGCAGGGTGAAGGCGTTCGCCGAGGCGGCCGACGGCACGGCCTGGGGCGAGGGTGCGGGGTTGGTGCTGCTGGAGCGGTTGTCGGACGCGCGTCGCAACGGCCACCGGGTGCTGGCGGTGGTGCGGGGTTCGGCGGTGAACCAGGACGGCACCTCCAACGGCCTCGGGGCGCCGAACGGTCCGTCGCAGGAGCGGGTGATCCGTCAGGCCCTCGCCAATGCCGGGTTGGAGGCGTCCGAGGTGGACGCGGTGGAGGCGCACGGTACGGGGACGACGCTCGGTGACCCGATCGAGGCGCAGGCGCTGCTGGCGACGTACGGCCGGGACCGGGTGGAGCCGTTGTGGCTGGGGTCGGTGAAGTCGAACATCGGCCACACGCAAGCCGCCGCGGGTGTGGCGGGTGTGATCAAGATGGTCATGGCGATGCGGCACGCCGAACTGCCGCCGACGCTGCACGTGGACGCGCCGACCTCGCACGTCGACTGGGGGTCCGGAAACATCCGGCTGCTCACCGAGGGCCGGCCCTGGCCCGACAACGGCCGTCTGCGTCGCGCGGGCATCTCGGCGTTCGGCATCAGTGGTACCAACGCGCACGTGGTGATCGAGGCGCCTGCCGAGGAGCCGGTCCGGGGCGCGACGGAGTCCGCGGACGGGGTGGTGCCGTGGGTGTTGTCGGCCAGGTCCGAGGCGGTGTTGCGGGAGCAGGCGCGTCGGCTGAGTGCCTTCATCGCCGTGCGTCCCGAGGTGAGTCCGGCGGCGGTCGGGGGCGCTCTGGCCGCCCGCACGGTGTTCGAGCACCGGGCCGTGCTGAGCGGTGTGGAGGCGTTGGAGGCCCTGGCCGAAGGTGGCACGGTGCCGGGTCTGGTCACCGGGACCGCCCGTCCGCTGGGTCGGTCGGTGTTCGTGTTCCCGGGGCAGGGTGCGCAGTGGGTGGGGATGGGTGGGGAGTTGTACGGCTCGGAGCCGGTGTTCCGGGAGGTGGTCGACGCGTGTGCCGTGGCGTTGGCGCCGTACACGGACTGGTCGTTGGTGGAGGTGCTGACCGGCGGTGGTTCGTTGGAGCGGGTGGATGTGGTGCAGCCGGCTCTGTTCGCGGTGATGGTGGCGCTGGCCGAACTGTGGCGTGCTCATGGTGTGGAGCCCGATGCGGTCGTGGGGCATTCGCAGGGGGAGATCGCGGCGGCGTACGTGGCGGGGGCGTTGTCCCTGGAGGACGCCGCGAAGGCGGTCGCGCTGCGGAGCAGGGCCCTGGTCGCCCTGGCCGGAGACGGCGGCATGGTGTCGGTCGGTCTCGGGCATGGGCGGGCCGTCGAGTTCGTGGCCCGCTGGGAGGGCCGGCTGACGGTGGCGGTGGTCAACTCCGCCTCGACCGTCGTCGTGTCCGGCGAGCCCGGGGCCCTGGACGAACTGCTGGCGGCCTGCACCAGGGACGGCATACGCGCCCGCGCCATCCCCGTCGACTACGCGGCGCACTCGGCGCAGGTCGAGGCGATCCGTGAGCAGCTTCTGACCGACCTCGCGGACATCCGGCCCCGCTCTGCGGCGATTCCCTTCTACTCCACCGTCACCGCGGAACCGGTCGACACTTCCGCCCTCGACGCCGGCTACTGGTACCGCAACCTCCGCGAACCCGTGCTGTTCGACCGGACCACCCGGCTGCTGCTCGACCACGGCCACACCGTCTTCGTCGAGGTCAGCCCGCACCCGGTGCTCACGCCTGCGGTGGAGGAGCACGAGGCGGGTGTGGTGACCGGGACACTGCGCCGCGACCACGGCACCCCGGCCGAGTTCCTGGCCGCCGCGGCACGGCTGTTCGTCGCGGGTGTGCCGGTGCGGTGGCCGTTCCCCGAAGGGGAGCCAGTGGGGCTGCCCACCTACCCCTTCCAGCGGACGCGGTTCTGGCTCGCCGGCGGCGCGGGAGACGTGTCGGCGGCCGGGCTCGACTCGGTGGACCACCCGCTGCTCGGCGCCGCTGTCGAGGTGGGCGAGCAGCGGGTCCTGACGGGTCGGCTCTCCCTGGCCACCCATCCCTGGCTCGCGGACCACTCCGTCCTGGGGACGGTGCTGCTGCCCGCGACGGCGTTCGTGGAACTGGTGGTGCACGCGGCCGGGGCGGCAGTGGAGGAACTGGTCCTGGAGGCGCCGCTGACGTTGCCCGCGGACGGCGCGGTGGACGTGCAGGTCGTCGTGGGCGAGCCGGACGAGACCGGCCGCCGCACGGTCGACGTCCGGTCCCGTACGGACGGTTGGGTGCGGCACGCCACCGGCACGGTGAGCGGGGAACCCGTGGCCGGGCAGGAGCTGGGGCAATGGCCGCCGGCCGGCGCGGAACCGGTCACCGGGCTCTACGACACGCTCGCCGCGGCGGGCTACGAGTACGGGCCGGCCTTCCAGGCCGTGCAGGCGGTGTGGCGCCGCGGCGATGAGGTGTTCGCCGAGGTCACCGTGCCGGACGCGGCCCGGTACTCCGTCCATCCGGCCCTGCTGGACGCCGCCCTGCAACCGCTGGCGCTGCTGTCCGGCACGGAGGGCGACGTGCGGCTGCCGTTCTCGCTGGGCGGGATCGCGGTCCACCGCACCGGCGTGACCTCCGCGCGCGTGCGGCTGACGGTGGTGCGCCCCGGCACGTACGCCGTTCACCTGGCGGACCGGTCCGGCGAGCCCGTGGCGACCATCGAGACGCTGACCACCCGCCCGATGGCCGAACGCGGCCCGCTGTACGCCCTCGACTGGATTCCGCTGACACCTGGCGAAGGCGCGCTCGGCGACGCCGTCGTCTCGCCCGGCTCGGTCGCCGAGGCGCTGACGGCCGTCCAGGACTTCCTGGCCGGTCCCGGCGAACGGCTCGTGGTGCGCACGCGGGGCGCGGTCGCCGTCGTTCCCGGTGACGGGGTGAGCGACCCGGAAGCCTCCGCCGTATGGGGCCTGGTCCGGTCCGCGCAGTCCGAGCACCCCGGCCGATTCGTGCTCGTGGACGCCGACGAGCTGCCCGACGGCCTGTCGGTCGGCGACGAGGACCAGGTGGCCGTGCGCCGGGGAGCCGTCTACGTGCCCCGGCTCGTGCGCTCCGCACCCGAGGAGGCGTTCGACGGACGGCTGACGCAGGCGGTCACGGGCAGCCTGGACGACCTCGCCTTCCTGCCGTACGAACAGGCCCCGCTCGGGCCCCGGGAGGTGCGCGTCGCCGTGCGGGCGGCCGGCCTGAACTTCCGGGACGTGCTGATCGCCCTCCGGGTCTACCCCGGCGAGGCGCTGCTCGGCAGCGAGGGCGCGGGTGTCGTCACCGAGGCCGGCGCCGAGGTCACCGGCCTGCGGCCGGGTGACCGGGTCACCGGGCTGCTGCCCGGCGCGTTCGGCCGGGTGGCCGTCGCCGACCACAGGGTGCTGGTGCGCGTCCCCGACGAGTGGACGTTCACCCAGGCCGCCACTGTGCCGATCGCGTTCATGACCGCCTGGTACGGCCTGCGCGACCTGGGCGGGCTGAAGGCCGGTGACCGGGTGCTGGTCCACGCCGGGGCCGGCGGCGTCGGCATGGCGGCGATCCAGCTCGCGCGGCTCTGGGGCGCGGACGTCCACGCGACCGCCAGTCCGGGCAAGTGGGACGCGCTGCGCGCCCTGGGGCTGGACGATGACCACATCGCCTCGTCCCGGACCCTGGAGTTCGAGCAGAAGTTCCCGCCCATGGACCTGGTGCTGAACTCGCTGTCCGGTGAGTTCCTGGACGCCTCCCTGCGGCTGCTCGCGTCCGGCGGGCGGTTCGTGGAGATGGGCAAGGCCGACGTCCGGCCCGGCGTGCTGGCCTTCGACCTGGCCGACGCGGGACCGGAGCGGCTGGGGGAGATCCTTGCCGAGGCTGTCCGGCTGCTCGGCGCCTGCGAGCTGCGTCTGCCACCCCTCACCACCTGGGACGTCCGCCGCGCGCGGGACGCCTTCCGGTTCATGAGCCGGGCCGCTCACGTCGGGAAGATCGTCCTCACCGTCCCCCAGCCGGTCGACCCCGACGGCACCGTGTTGATCACTGGTGGTACGGGGACGCTGGGGGGCCGTGTGGCCCGGCACCTGGTGGCCGAGCGGGGTGTGCGGCACCTGTTGCTGGTCAGCCGCAGTGGTGGCGGGGCGGCGTTGCGCGAGGAGCTGGCCGGGCTGGGCGCGGAGGTGACCGTGGCCGCCTGCGACGTCGCGGACCGGAACGCGCTGGCGGCCGTACTGGACTCGATCCCGGCCGCGCACCCGCTGACCGCGGTCGTCCACGCGGCCGGCGTGCTCGA
>NZ_JBHWDU010000164.1:0-8245 GCF_042734825.1 Kitasatospora sp. NPDC059648
TCACGCCACACCAGATTGTGTCTTGTCTCGTGGTCTAGGAGATGTGAATAAGCGACTGGCGGGGCGGCCGGCGTGACCTCCGGCGGCCCGCACCGCTTCACCCGCGAGATCCGCACCACCAGCGCACGTCCCCACCGGCCGGGCCCGGCCCGCCCGCCCGGCCCGCGACTCAGGAGCACTGGATGAAACGGCTCTTCCCCCACACCTGGCGGCGCGCCTTCGCCGCCGCAGCGTCGGTGGCACTGCTCACGGCCGGCGCCGTGGGCACCGCCGGCGCCGCGACCACGCTGACCAACGGCGACTTCGAGACCGGCAGCCTGTCCGGCTGGACGGCGAGCGGCCCGGCCACCAGCGTGACCACCAACGGCGCGCACAGCGGCAGTTACGCCGCCATGCTCGGCAGCACCTCGCCCACCAACGGCACCTCCTCGATCAGCCAGTCCTTCACCGCACCGAGCGGCAGCAGCACGCTGTCCTTCTGGTACGACGTGACCTGCCCGGACACCGTGACCTACGACTGGGCCACGGCGACGCTCCAGGACACGACGACCGGCACCACCGCGACCGTACTCCCCAAGACCTGCACCAGCGGCGCCGGTTGGCAGCAGATCAGCGCCGCCCTGACAGCCGGGCACGGGTACACGCTGACGCTCTCCAGCAAGGACGACAACTACGCGGGCGACGCCACGTACACGCTCTACGACGACGTGACCGTCACGGCCGCGCAGCCCGGGCCGAGCCTGCTGCAGGTCAGTACCGACCCGTTCACCAACAGCAGCAGCCAGCATGCCACCGAGCTGGAGCCGGACACCTTCGCGTATGGCAGCACCATCGTCTCCTCCTCCCAGGTCGGCCGGTTCACCGACGGCGGCTCCTCGGACATCAGCTGGAACACCTCCACCGACGGCGGCAGCACCTGGCAGCACGGCATGCTCCCCGGCATCACCACCTACCAGGGCGGCGGCAGCTGGGCCCGGGTCTCCGACCCGTCGGTGGCGTACGACGCGAGGCACGGTACCTGGATGGTCACCGGCCTGGTCATCGACGCGAACGCCAATGGCGCCGGTGTGAGCGTCAGCCGCTCCGCCGACGGGCTGACCTGGCAGAACCCGGTGATGGCCGTCGGCAACGACGGTCAGGGCTACGACAAGGAATGGATCGTCTGCGACAACTCCACGACCAGCCCCTACTACGGCAACTGCTACATCGAGGTCGACATCACCTCCTCCGGCAACACGGTGATCATGTCGACCTCGCGGGACGGCGGTGCGACCTGGTCCACGCCCGCGAGCCCCGGCGGGTCGAACACCGGGCTCGGCGGGCAGCCGCTGGTGCAGCCGAACGGCACCGTGGTCGTGCCGTTCTCCACCAACGGCAGCTCGATCCGGTCCTTCACCTCCACCAACGGCGGTACGTCCTGGGGCTCCACCGTGTTGGTCGCCAACGTCTCCTCGCACGGTGTGGCGGGCAACCTGCGCGACGGCGAGGGCCTGCCCTCGGCTGAGATCGATGCGAGCGGGAAAGTCTACGTCGCCTGGCAGGACTGCCGTTTCCGCTCCGGCTGCCCGGCCAACGACATCGTGTACGCCACCTCGACCAACGGCACCACCTGGTCCGCCGTCACCCGGGTTTCGATCGACGCCACCACCAGCACCGTCGACCACTTCATCCCGGGCTTCGGCGTCGACCACGCCACCTCCGGCGCGACGGCCAAGATCGGGCTGTACTACTACTTCTACCCGAACGCCAACTGCACTGCCAGCAGCTGCCAGTTGGAGGTCGGCTATGTCTCCTCCGCCAATGGTGGCACCAGCTGGAGCGCCCCGCAGACGGTTGCCGGGCCGATGGCGCTCTCCCAGATCGCCTCGACGACCCAGGGCAGCATGGTCGGCGACTACCTCTCCACCTCGGTGGTGAACGGCAAGGCGGTCGCGATCTTCGCCGTCGGCAAGGCGCCCGCGGGCGGCCAGGCCTTCGACGAGGCGATGTACGCCGTCCAGGGCGGCCTCGCGGTCACCGGCGGCACCGCGCGGGCGGTGACCGGCCCGGTGCTGTCCGCCGCCGGTGACCACGCCCCGAGCCTCCGGCCGCCCGTGCGGAACTGACCGACGGCGGCCGGCCCCCCGTTCGCGCACTGTAGGGGGGCCGGCCGCCGTGTCAGTGCGCGGGGCGGGTGGGAGCGCCGGGGGCGCCGTGGTCCAGGTCGGTCGGGTTCTCGACGTCGACGGACTGCGTCGGTGCGGGCGACGGGGTGGTGGCGACTGCGGGCGGGGGCGTGTCGACCGGGCTGGTTCGTGGCGGAGCGGGGGTGGCTGCGCCAGGGGCCGCCGGGACGGTCGGTGAAACGGTCGCTGTGCTGGTGCCCGGGGCCGCCGGAGTGGTCGTCGGGCCCGCCGTCGAAGGTGGTGCCGTGACGGCGGTGGTGGCCGGGGGCGGGCTGGAGGGCTGGTTGCTGTCGCCCTTGTCCGCATCGCAGGCCGAGGCGGTGCCGAGCGCGATGAGGATGAGGACGGCGATCCCCACGGCTCTGGGTCGGTGCATGAGGTGAGGTCTCCCGGTTCTGGCGGACGATGCGGTCATGGGACGACAGCGGCGCCCGTCCGGTTCCGCAGGTGTGCGCGCGGCCCACCAGCCGACGATGGCTGGTGGGCCGCACGTGGGACATACCGTCAGCCGGTGATCTTCCACAGGCCGCGGCCGTGGGTGGCGGCCATCAGGTAGCTGCTGTCGGGGGAGACGGTCAGGTCGGAGACGGAGGCGTTCGGCAGGCCGGTGCCGAGGCGGCGCCAGCAGCCGGAGCCGTCGGCCACGAACACGCCGACGTCGCCGCCGACGACGACCTGGCCCTTCCAGAGCTTCACCACGCTGAACGATGCGTCCGGCAGGTTGCCGCTGATGTCCGTCCAGTGTGCGCCGCCGTCGCGGGACTCGAAGACGTGGCCCACGCCGGCGCCGTCGATCCAGTGGCGGCTGTACGAACCGTAGACCGCGTAGACGTGGCCGGCGTCGGCCGGGTCGACGGTCAGGCCGGTGACGAAGCGGTTCGGCAGCTCGGGGGCGCTGATCCGGTGCCAGGTGCCGCCGTAGTTGGTGTCGATGCCGGAGGTGAACGGCGTGGCCGCGCCGGGGTTGCAGCCGTTGCCGGTGCCGCACCAGCCGACGTAGGTGGTCGAACCGGAGACGGCGACGGCGGTGGAGGCGTTGCCCGCGCCGAGGTCGCGGACGGGCTTCCAGTCGCAGACCTGCTGCCAGCAGGTGGTGTCCCAGCCCTTGCCCTGGTTGTCCCAGACGTAGCGGCCACCGGCGACCCAGTGGTCGGCGTTGCCGGGGTCGGCGGAGAACGGCGCGTTGAAGCGGCCGTCGGTCTCGCACGGGCTGGTCTTGTTCTGCTTGCAGTTGGGCGTCACGTAGTACCAGCTGTGGCCGCCGTCATCGGACTTGGCCATCGCGAGGTTGGTGTACTCGGCGACCACCCGGTTGCCGTTCTTCGGGTCGACGACGACGTCGAAGCCGTCGCCGCCCTTGGGCTCGGCCATGTGGTCGCTGCCCGGGGTGAGGACGGAGTAGCCGTTGTCCTGCAGGCCGCCCCAGGCGATGTCGCCCTTGCCGTCGGGGGAGGCGCCGAGGCCGCCGTAGAAGTACTGCAGGGTGCGCAGGGTGGCGTTGCGGTCAGTCCACTGGACGACCTTGCGCAGGGCGGCCGGGCGGGACCAGACGCCGCCGTCGTTGCCGAAGTACGCGGTGCCGTCGGGGGCGACGACGGCCGCGTGCTGGTCGGGGTGGGTGGTGTTCGGGCAGGTGTTCTTGGCCGGGTCGTCGTCGTAGCAGGGCAGGTCGTAGTTCCAGTACGGCCCGATGGTGTCCCAGCTCTTGCCGCCGTCGGAGGTCTCGTAGATGTCCTCCAGGCCGAGGTAGACGTGGTTCGGGTCGGCCGGGTCGACGGTGACGTACTGGTCGTACCAGGCCTGCGCGCCCGGGGTGCCGGCGCGGCCGCCGGAGGCCTTCAGCTTGGCGGCGTCGGCGAGCTTGGTCCAGGAGCCGTTGACGTCACCGGAGTCGGCAGAGAAGACGCCGCCCAGGCTGACGTTGGTCGGGTCCTCCACGACGGCGTAGAGCTTGCTGCCGTCCGGGGTCCAGTCGAAGGTGGTGCGGCCGAAACGGCTCGCGTCGAGGTCGCCGGTGGGGGTGGCCTTGGTCCAGGTCGCGCCCGCGTCGTTGGAGACGTAGAAGCCGTTGTACTGCAGGTCGTCGGGCTTGGTGCCGCCGCGCCAGCCGAGGGCGGCGACGACCGTCTGGCCGTGGCTGCCGGGCCGCACGTGGACGTCGGTGACGAAGGAGGTGCGGTAGGGGGAACCGGTCGGGTTGGGGTCCGGCTTGAGCACCGTCTGCCAGGGGCTGCGGATCTGCTTCGACGGGTGCTTCAGCAGGCCTTGGTTGGTGGCGACGTAGACCTGGTTGTTCTCGGCGAAGGAGATCCGGAACACCATGCTGTTGGCGACCCGGTTGCCGACCAGCTGGAAGGTCTGTCCGTGGTCCGTGGAACGGTAGATGCCGCCGCCCGCGATGCCGTCGGCGTTACTGTTCGCCTCGCCGGTGCCGACCCACAGCGAGTGGTCGGCCGGGTTGACCGCGACCGCGCCGATGGAGAGCGTGTCCTGCTGGTCGAAGACCGGGCTCCAGTGGGCGCCCTGGTCGGTCGAACGCCAGACACCGCCCCCGGCGGCACCGGCGTACAGGTACTGCCCGTCCACGGCCAGGGAGGTGATCCGGCCGGAGGCGACCCCGTGGCCGGCCATGTGCGGGCCTAGCTCGTACGAGTGGTCCGCGGTGTTGTACGGCGCGCTGGAGAGCTCGCTCCAGCGGCCGGCGCTGGTGGGCATGCCGTTGGCGCTCTGGCGGCCGGCGGCGAGGGCCTCCGAACTGACCGTCGTACCGGGGGCGGTGCGGACGGCGCTGTACGCGGCGTCGGCGGCCAGGATGTCGGCGCTCTCACTGCCCCCTTCGCCGCCGTCCTCGTCGCCGAACGCCTCGGGGCCGAACGGCGGCAGGGCGGAGCCGTCGGTGATGACGGCGCCGGGGGTGGGGTCGGCCGGGGCGGCGTGGCCGGGTATCGCGTTGAACAGCAGCAGAGCGGGCAGGGCCGCGCTCAGGGCTACGCGGGTTGCGCGGCGCCTGGCTGAACTCATCGGGGCTCCTCACGGATGACGCGGAAGTGCGGCCCTAACCTGCCGTCTTTGATCATTTCAAGGAAGAGCTGTGCAGGAGTATTTGCAGATGCGTTAGATATCGGATGCGAACGATGCGCGAGTTTGAACCCCAGCCGGTTGAGGACCGGTTGCGACCTCGGGGTATTCCGTTGCTTTTAACCGATTTCACAGAATTGAGTTTTAATCATTCGTTACGCGAACCCCCTTCACGCAGTGCCATTGCACCAGCCAGGCTTCGCACTGATCCGCCGGGAGTGCGACCGCGCGCCCCGGCCGCCCAGGGGAGGACGCACCGTGCCGAACAGGCAACGACGACGGCTGCTGCTGAGCGCCGTCACGCTCACCGCGCTCGGCCTGACCGCCACTCAGGCCATGGCCGCACCCGTCGCACAGCCCGGAACCCAGCCGAACCCGGTGCAGCGCCTGACCGAGGCCGGCCAGAGGCACGCCCAGAAGGTCACGGGCAAGCCGGCGGGCGGCCACACCTTCTCCGCCAAGGCCGAGACCGGTGGCGACGGCGGCAGCGACGAGGCGGAGAACTCAGCCGAGGGCACCGCGCAGTACACCGAGGCCCGCACCGCGCCCGGCGTGGTCGCGCCGGGCGCGTACGGCGCGGCCTGGGCCCAGCTGCAGTCACTGCCGCACACCGGCGGTTCCTGGGACCACGTGACGAACAAGCCGTACAACGGCGACGACCCGCGCTACCGCGACGTCAACTCCAACTCCAGCGGCGGCGCCGGCTTCGTCACGGGCCGGATCACCGGCATCGCGGCCGACTCCGACGGCTACGTCTACGCGGGCGGCGCCAACGGCGGCGTGTTCCGCTCCCGCACCGGCGGCGGCCACTGGGAGCCGATCGCCGACAAGCTGCCCACGCTGTCCACCGGCACCCTGAACCTGGACGGCGGCGGCCGGCTCTGGTACGCCACCGGCGAGTCCAACACCGGCGCGACCTCGTACGTCGGCACCGGCGTGTACGTGCTGTCCGACCCGAAGCACGGCAAGTTCCAGCCCGGGAACCGGGTCGGCGGCGCCGAGCTGGAGTCCACCACGATCCACCAGCTGCGCTTCGCCGGGGACAAGGTGTGGGCGGCAACCAACCGGGGCGTGTGGAGCCACTCCACCACCGATCTGTCCGGCCCGTGGACCATGGAGTTCGCGCCCAACCCCGATTACCTGCCCGGCGGTGCGAAGGCGAGCGACCCGAGCGCGCCGTACAAGAACATCGCCAACGACATCGCCATCGACTCCAAGGACCCGTCCAAGGTGATCCTGGCGGTCGGCTGGCGTGGCGGCGACACCTACAACGGCTTCTACAGCAAGGCGGCCGACGGCAGTTGGCAGCGGGTGGCCTCGCTGGGTGACCTGCCGACGGACGCTGCCAACGTCGGCAACGTGACCTTCGCGCGCTCGGCGGACGGCTCGCGCTACTACGCGATCGACCAGTCGCCGGACGTCATGGCGCACAACCCGGACACCGGCCTCAAGGGGATCTACGTCTCCAAGTCCGGTTCCCCGGCCGGCCCGTGGGCCCTGATCGCGGACAAGGACAAGCTCAAGGGCTCCGGCTCGGCGCTCCAGGACGCGGGCTACCAGCCGGGCATCCAGTCCTGGTACAATCAGTTCCTCCAGGTCGACCCGGCCAACCCGGACCACGTCTGGGCGGGCCTGGAAGAGGTCTTCGAGACCACCGACGGCGGCGCCAAGTGGGCCACTATCGCCCCGTACTGGAACAACCCGTTCCCGTGCTGGAGCATCGACCCCGCCAAGCAGACCGGCGACTGCTCGCCGACGACGCACTCGGACCAGCACGCCGTCGCCATCGGCAGCTACCAGGGCAAGACGAGCGTCTACGTCGGCAACGACGGCGGCATCTACACCCGCCCGGTCAACGGGCAGTTGGACGCGGGCGGTCACGCCAAGGACTGGAAGTCCCTCAACGACGGGACGATCGACACCCTGCAGTACTACTCGGTGGGCGTCGGCAAGGACCTGGCGGACCGCTCCGGCCGGGGCGTGATCGTCAGCGGCGGGCTCCAGGACAACGGCGAATCGATCCTGCGCGCGCACGACAAGGTGATGGGCTCCGACTTCGGCGGCGACGGCGGAGACACCCTGGTCGACCCGGCCAACGGCTGCAACATCGCCGAGGAGTACGTCTACCTGGACATGTGGGTCACCCAGAACTGCGCGGCGAACGACGGCAGTTGGACGAAGGACCCGAGCAAGGCCACCTCCTACGAGGTCGCACCGCCCGACAAGGCCACCAGCGCCGCCCGCTTCATCGCCCCGATCACCACCGACCCCAAGGACACCAATACCTGGATCGCGGGCGGCCAGCACGTCTGGGTGCAGCACAAGGGCTACGCGATCCGCAGCGGCAGCGAGTGGACCTCCGCCTACGACCTGGGCGCCGGCCACGTCGCCACGGCCGTGGCCACCGTCAACGGCACGGTGTACGCGGGCTGGTGCGGCCCCTGCAACAACCAGGGCTTCACCCGCGGTATCGCGGTCGGGAACACCGACGGCACCGGCTGGCGCCAGCTCAACCTGCCCGTCGACGGCACCCTGCCCAACCGGTACGTCTCCTCCTTCGCGGTCGACGAGAACGACGCCCAGCACGTCTTCGTCGCGTTCAGCGGCTTCTCCCGCAGCTGGACCGAGGGCCCGGGCGCCGGGATCGGCCACCTCTTCGAGACCCGTGACGGCGGTGCGAGCTGGACGGACGTCTCGGCCAACCTGCCAGACGTCCCCGCCACCTCGATCAAGCTGTTGCCGAACGGCGGCCTCGCCCTCGGTACCGACCTCGCCGCGTTCTACCGCGCGCCCGGTGCCACCGACTTCAGGGTGCTCGGCCGCAACCTGCCCACCACCTCGGTGCAGCAGCTCAAGATCGGCCCCGACGGCAAGCTCTACGCCGCCACCTTCGGCCGCGGCATCTGGTCCTTCGACCTGCGCCGCCTCGGCCACGGTCGGTACGACGAGACGGACGACTGATCCTTCTCGCTGACCCGAGTGACACCGCCGGTGTGCGGACT
>NZ_JBHWDU010000165.1:0-7458 GCF_042734825.1 Kitasatospora sp. NPDC059648
CATCCCCCGCCCACCCCCCATAACTAAACTTATACTTTCGTCGGCAGCGTCATTTGTTTATAAGACACAGCCCTCCCCCTGCCCTGTCAAACGCGGAATGGCCGTCGGATCCGAGATCTCGGATCCGACGGCCATTGCGCAGGGCGTCACCGTCACCGGCGGATGCTCGGCTTCAGCTCCAGGAAGCGGGCGAGCATGCCGTTGACGAAGGCCGGGGAGTCGTCCGTGGAGAACTCCTTGGCGATCTCGACGGCTTCGTCCAGGACGACCGCGTCCGGGACGCCGTCCTCCCAGATCAGCTCGTAGGCGCCGAGCCGCAGGACGTTGCGGTCCACGATCGGCATCCGGTCGAGGGTCCAGCCCACCGCGTACTGTTCGATGAGGTCGTCGATGCGACGGGCGTGCTGGACGTACCCCTCGATGAGCTCCATCGTGTACTCGCCGACCTGGGGGGTGCCCTCGTCGGGCTTCGGCTCGCGGGCGCGGGCCACCCAGTCGGCGAGGACCTGCTGCGGGTCGACCCCGCGGTGGTCGGCCTCGAAGAGGATCTGGAAGGCCCGGGTACGGGCCTTGCTACGTGCGGCCGACACGGACTTACTTCACCCGGCCGAGGTAGCTGCCGTCGCGGGTGTCGACCTTGACCTTCTCACCGGTGGTGATGAAGAGCGGCACCTGGATCTCGGCGCCGGTCTCCAGCGTGGCCGGCTTGGTGCCACCGGTCGAGCGGTCGCCCTGGACGCCCGGCTCGGTCTCGGCGATCACCAGCTCGACGGCGGCCGGCAGCTCGATGTAGAGCACCGCGCCCTCGTTGGTGGCGACCAGGGCCTCGAAGCCCTCCAGCAGGTAGTTCTTGGCGTCGCCGACGACGGCCGGCTCGACCGTGATCTGGTCGTAGGTGTCCATGTCCATGAACACGAAGTTCTCGCCGTCCTTGTACGAGAACTGCATCCCGCGCTTGTCGACGTTGGCGGTCTCGACCTTGGTACCGGCGTTGAAGGTCTTGTCGACGACCTTGCCCGTCAGGACCTCCTTGAGCTTCGTACGCACGAAGGCCGGGCCCTTGCCGGGCTTGACGTGCTGGAACTCGACGACGGACCAGAGCTTGCCGCCCTCCAGCTTGAGGACCATGCCGTTCTTGAGATCGTTCGTGGAAGCCACGGGCGCACTTACTCCTGGATATAGCTGTCAAGGAACCAAGGGTCGCGTCCTGCAGTCGACGGCCTCCGGGGCCGCCGTCACAGGGCGAGGAGCTCCTTGGTGGTGATGGTGAGCAGCTCGGGCCCGCCCTCTTCGAGGGGGCGCACGACGAGCGTGTCCTCGATCCGGACCCCGCCCCTGCCCGGGAGGTGGACCCCCGGACCGACGGTGACCGGTACGCGGCTGTCCAGTTTACCCATGTCCGACGGGCCGAGGCGCGGCGCCTCCCGGATCTCCAGCCCGATGCCGTGGCCGACCGGGCGCGGCGAGGCCTCCGTGTGGCCGGCCGCCTCCAGGACCTGCCGGGCCACCCGGTCGGGCACGCACTGCTCGACGCCCGGTCCGAGCGCCTCCCGGCCGGCCCGCTGGGCGCGGAAGACCAGCCGGTGCAGCTCGACCTGCCAGGGCGCGGGAGCGGCGCCGATCACGAAGGTCCGGGCGGTCGAGACCCGGTAGCCGCGGTACTGGGCACCCATCACCACGGTGAGGAAGTCGCCCTCCTCCACCCGGCGGTCGGTCGGCTGGTGGGCGGGCTGGCCGGAGTGGCTTCCGGTGCCCACCGACACCGGGAAGGCCGCCCGGTCGGCGCCGTGGTCGATCATCCGGCGCTCCAGCTCCATCGCCAGGTGCCGTTCGGTGCGGCCGACCAGGATCGACTCCAGCAGCTCGCCGAGCGCCTGGTCGGCGATCTCGGCGGCGATCCGCAGGTCGGCGATCTCGTGCTCGTCCTTCACGACCCGCAGCCGCTCCACCCCCTGGCCGAGGTCCCCCAGCCGGGCCCCCTCCACCAGGCCCGCCACCGCCCGGTGCCGGGTGACGGTCAGGTCGTGCTCCTCCACCGCGAGGTTCCGCACGCCGAGCCGCCCGGCCGCGGCCGCCGCGGCCAGCGCGGTGTCCGCCCCGGCCGGCACCGGCACCTGGGTGACCTCCGCGTCGATCAGGTGCTCCCCCGAGTCGTCCGGCGGCAGGTCGTCCGGCAGCGACAGCAGCGCCCGCTCCCGGGTCAGCAGCAGCGTCGCCCCGCAGGGCGCGCAGCCCGTCAGGTACCGCACGTTCGCCGCCCGGGTGACCAGCGCCGCATCGGCCCCGGCCGCACCGCAGTGCGCCCTCACCCGCTCCCGCCGCCCCGCGTACGCATCCACCATGCGTCGAGCCTACGAACCCCCGGCCCGAAGCGCCCGCCGAGCGCCCGCGAAGAGCGCCGAACGCCCCCGGGGACGTTCCGGATCAGCGCGGCGGAGGGACCGACACCACCATGGTGAGCCGCAGTTCCCGCTCGCCCGCGTTGCGGTAGACGTGCACGTGGGAGGCGTCGAAGGAGACCGTGCTGCCGGCCGGCACCGTGTGCACCCGCTCGCCGTGCACCAGGGTCAGCTCGCCCGCGAGGACCCGCAGGATCTCCACCGTTCCGGTGGGGTGCGGCTCGGCCGGGTACTCCTCGCCCGGCGCCATCCGCCAGTCCCACAGCTCCAGTGGCCCGGGCGCCTCGATCCCGTGCAGCAGGGTGCCGGTGCCGCCGTGCGGCCCGGTCCAGAGCGGGACGGCCTGGTCGCCGGGCACGATCCGGACGTCCGGGCCCTCCTCGTAGTCGAGCAGCGTGGCGATCGAGACGCCGAGGGCGTCGCCGATCCGGACCACGGTGGCCACGCTGGGGTTGGTGCGGCCCTGTTCGATCTGGACGATCATCCCGCGGCTCACCCCGGAGCGGGCGGCGAGGGCGTCCAGGGTGTGGCCGCGCTCGGTGCGCAGCCGCTTGACGTTCCGGGCGAGGGCCCGGGAGACGAGGTCGGGGTCCGGCACGCGGGCAGTCCTCCGGTGTCCACCGTACGAGACGTACAGAATATTGTTCGGCCGAGTTCAGTTCAGTGCACTACGCTGCCGTTCCAGCAACGAGTCCATCCGACTGTACTTCGGAGTGCATTGTGCTGTCCTCCAGCCTGTCCCCGGTCCCCGGGGCCCCGATCCGCGAGATCCTGCCGTGACCGTCCTGCTCGCCCTCTCCGCCAGCCTGCTCACCGGCCTGGGCGACTTCGGCGGCGGCGTCCTCACCCGCCGGCTGCCCGCGCTCGCCGTCGTGGTCGTCTCCCAGGCCGCGGCCACCGTCGTCCTGCTCCTCGCGGTCCTGGCCACCGGTGGCTGGGCCGACGCCTCCCCCGCGCTCTGGTACGCCGTCGCCGCCGGGGTGATCGGCCCGTTCGCGATGCTCGCCTTCTACCGGGCGCTCGCGCTCGGCCCGATGGGTGTGGTGTCCCCGCTGGCCACCGTCGGCGTCGTGGTGCCGGTCGGCGTCGGACTCGCGCTCGGCGAGCGCCCCGGCCTCGGCCAGCTGGCCGGGATCGCGGTGGCGGTGGCCGGCGTGGTGCTGGCCGGCGGGCCCGAACGCGGCGGGCCGTCCGCCGCCCGCACGGCCCTGCTGCTCACCCTGGCCGCCGCGTTCGGCTTCGGCGCCACCATGTCCCTCCTCTCGCAGGCCTCGGCCGGCGGCGGACTGCTGCTCGTGCTGTGCGTCCAGCGGCTGGTCAACGTCCTCGTCGGCGGGGGCGCGCTGCTGATCGGCCCGCGCGGAACCGACACCTCCGGACTGCTGCCGGAGCTGCGCTCCCGGCTGCCCCTGCTCACCGGCGTCGGCCTGGTCGACGTGGCCGGCAACGCCACCTACGCGCTGGCCTCGCACGGCGGCTCGGCGGCGGTGGCCGCCGTACTCGCCTCGCTCTACCCCGTGGTCACCGCGCTGATGGCACGCGGGGTGCTCAAGGAGCGGCTGCGCCCGGTCCAGGTGGTCGGCGCCGGGCTCGCCGTCGCGGGCACCCTGCTGCTCGCCGCGGCGTGACCGCTATCCCTGCCCGGTGGGCGTCCAGCGCTTCTCCAGGCCGGCCAGCTTCCAGTACGCGATGGCGATCGCCCAGACCACCACGAACAGCCCCGCGATCGCGTAGCCGACGTTGTCCAGCGAGATGTCCGCGATGAATCCGGTCACCGGGTCGGTCAGGTCGAGCTTCTCGTGCAGCACGCCGACCAGCTCGATGGTGCCGATGATGAAGGCCACCGCGATCGACAGCCCGGTGATGGTCAGGTTGTAGTACACCTTGCGCACCGGGTTGGAGAAGGCCCACTGGTACGCGAAGTTCATGAACGTCCCGTCCAGGGTGTCGAACAGGCTCATCCCAGCCGCGAACAGCAGCGGCAGGCAGACGATCCCGTACCAGGGCAGCCCGGCCGCCGCGCCCGAACCGGCCATCACCATCAGCGTCACCTCCGTCGCGGTGTCGAAGCCCAGGCCCAGCACCATGCCGACCGGGAACATCTGCCCGGGCCGGGTGATCGAGCGGGTCGCCCGGTTCAGGATCCGGGCCATGAAGCCGCGCGAGTCGAGGTGCTGCTCCAGCTCCGCCTCGTCGTACCTCCCGGCGCGCATCGAGCGGAACACCTTGAGGATCCCGAGCAGCGCCGCCAGGTTGAGCGCGCCGATCAGGTAGAGGAAGGCGCCGGAGGCCGTGGTGCCGACCAGCCCGAGCCACTTGTGGGTGGTCGAGTCGTCGTCCATCAGGGTGTTCGCCAGCTGGGCCCCGCCCGCCACCAGGGCGGCCATCAGGACCACCATCGAGGAGTGGCCGAGCGCGAACCAGAAGCCGACCGAGACCGGCCGCTTGCCGTCCGCCATCAGCTTGCGGGTGGTGTTGTCGATCACCGCGATGTGGTCGGCGTCGAAGGCGTGCCGCATGCCCAGGGTGTACGCCGTGATGCCGAGGCCGACCCCGAAGACCTGGGTGCCGACGGCGTAGTTGTGCGGGGCGACCAGGAAGACGAGCGTCCCGAACGCCACCACGTGCATGGCCAGGATCACCCCCATCAACCCGGCGGTACGGATGGTGTCCTCGCGCTTCCACCGGAAGGCGGGGAGGACGGAGGGGGCCGCCTCGGCGGGAGTGGCGGTTTCGGGCAGGGTCATCTTCGGATCACGCTCCAGCACCTCGTGGAAAGACTTCGTGAGATGCCGTGGCCGGTCTCCTGGCTTACGGGGCTTCCGGGCCCGCCTTCCCAGGCGCACGAGGCGCCCAGTGGCACGTGGGTCCGGACAACTCTCCCCCGATCACAGTGGCGAGGGCCGCTCCGGACTGGGACCTGTTGATGGTCCGTCACCGGTATTCCCGAGCACCACGGCGGGGAACACCGTAGGGGCAGGACCTCACCCTCGCAAGGTTGCGCACCTGTGCAGGTGTCCAGGATCACAGGTCGTGAGCTGCCAGAATGTCCGCATGCATCTCGTACCGGCCGACCGCGCGGGCCACCGCACCATCGACGGGCACCGGGTCTGCGAAGCCATCGCCGCCATCGGTGACACCGGGCACGTCCGCTCCTGGGCCGAGCGGTTCTCCCTGCTCGCCGACCCCGGCCGGCTCGCCCTGCTGCTCGCCCTCCACCGGGCCGGCCCGCTCGCCGTCAGCGACCTGGCCGTGGCCACCGGCATGCGCGACCCCGCCGTCTCCCAGGCCCTGCGCCTGCTCCGCACCGCGGGAGTGGTCACCGGCGACAAGGACGGACGCGTGGTGCGCTACCGGCTCGTGGACGACGGCATGCGCCCCCTCCTCGACGAGTGCGCCGCCGCCGAGCACGAGGAGCCGACCGCGGCCGCGGGCTGACCGGGACCGTCCACCCGTCCGCTCCCTGCGACCAGCCCGGGCCCTGTCCACGGCGTGGGCCGGCCGCCGGGGCTGACTCCGCCTCAGGCCGCCTGGCAGGTGGGACACCAGAACAGGTTGCGCGCCGCGTGCTCCTCCGTCCGCACCTCGGTGCCGCACACCAGGCAGGGCATCGCGGCGCGGCGGTAGACGTACACCTCGCCGCCGTGGTCGTCCACCCGGGGCGGGCGGCCCATCGCCTCGGGGGTGTGCTCGGGACGGACGGTGTCGATCCGGCCGGCGGCGACGCCCTCCCGCATCAGGGCGACCAGGTCGGCCCAGATCGCGTCCCACTCGGCGCGGGTCAGGTCACGGCCGGCCCGGTGCGGGTTGACGTGGTGGCGGAACAGCACCTCGGCGCGGTAGACGTTGCCCACCCCGGCCAGCACCTTCTGGTCCATCAGCAGCGCGGCGACCGTGGTCCGGCTGCCGGATATCCGGCGCCAGGCGGCCTCCGGGTCGGCGTCGGCGCGCAGCGGGTCGGGGC
Source organism: Kitasatospora sp. NPDC059648 (assembly GCF_042734825.1). Taxonomy (NCBI): domain Bacteria; kingdom Bacillati; phylum Actinomycetota; class Actinomycetes; order Kitasatosporales; family Streptomycetaceae; genus Kitasatospora; species Kitasatospora sp. NPDC059648. The sequence continues at coordinate 6,364 of NZ_JBHWDU010000165.1, forward strand.
CGAGGCGCGCGGCGACGGCGGCCTTCTCGGCGTCGGTGACCAGGGCGCAGGTGTTGGGGCCGCGCAGGTCGGCGTAGCCGTCGTCGTTGGCCAGCCGCAGCCGGACCAGGCCGACGGGCTCGGGGGCGGGGCCGGCGCCGAAGCCGAAGCCGCCGTAGAGGCCGAGGTGGATGTGCACCCAGGCGCCCTCCTCGAAGCCGAGGAAGAGGTGCTTGCCGGTGGCCTCCGCGCCCGTGAGCAGCTGCCCGTCGATCGCCTTGGCCTCGTCGGCGAAGCGGCCCTGCGGGCTGGACACCCGCACCGGACGGCCGCCGAAGGCCCGGCGGTTCTGGCCGGCGAGGCGGTGGATGATGTGGCCTTCCGGCACGGGCGTCAGCTCCCCGGGTGGTTCTGGCGGGACCGCTCCATCATCGCAGCCGCCACCGACAGGTCGAAGGTCCGCAGGTCAGCGGACCGGCATCCCCATCAGCCGGGCCAGGATGACGCGGTCCAGCTCGGCCGCCGTACCGGCGACGTCCAGGTAGGAGTTGTCGATGATCGGCAGCCCGGAGTTGTACCAGCCGGCCATCCGCCCGTGGATGCGCGCCACCTCCTCGTCGCCGAGCCGCCTGGTCCCGCTGCGGCGGGCGTTGCGGCGCAGCACCGAGTCCAGGCTGGGCAGCAGCACGACCGGGATCATGCCCGGGCCGATGTGCCTCTTCCAGCCGCCGAGGCCGATCGCCGGGCGGTCCGGGAAGACGGCGTCGTCGATGATGCAGGAGATGCCGTTGGCCAGGTAGTTGCGGCAGGCGAAGCCGCAGGTGCGGCGGGCCAGCCGGTACTGGGCCTCGGAGGCGTTGTTCCAGCCGGACTGCGGGTTGGCGAAGCCCGACTGCACCCACTCCCGGACGTCGTCCAGACTGATGTGCGCGGTCGGGGTGGCCCGGCGCTCGGCCCAGTACCGGGCGACGGTGGTCTTGCCCGCACCGGCCGGGCCGATCAGCAGGACGGCGATCGGCCCCGCGGGCGCGTGCCGCTGCGGCGGGTGGGCGGGAAGCTGGACGGGCGTGCCGGCGGGCAGCACGAAGTGCCCGGTACCGCCGGCCGGTACGGGCG
>NZ_JBHWDU010000166.1:0-6255 GCF_042734825.1 Kitasatospora sp. NPDC059648
GGCCCCTGTCCTGCCGGTGGCCCGAGGGGCCCCCGGCCGGACAGGGGCCCCGCGCCGTCCCGCGCCCCAACTCCCCTCCCACCAGCGGGAATCCGTCACGACACGCCACAAGATCAATTGGACTCCACCCCGTAATCCATGGTTTAATTGATGTGTCAGGTCGGGGAGGGCAACCCCCGCCGGACACCCCGGGCCATCCGGCCAGGGACACACCACCAGCGCCACCAAGGAGCACAACCCATGGCGAACACCGCCACCGCAACGGCCGCCCGCAAGCCCCGCGCCCGCCGCGCGAAGGCCACCGACACCGCGACGGCGGCGCCCGCCGACACCACCGCGCAGGAGGCCGTGAACCCGGAGTCCCCCGAGGAGACCGCCGTGGCCCCGGCGGAGGTCTGGCCCACCCTCCCCGTCGCCGACCTGCTGGCCCACCCCGGCAACACCCCCACCGGTGAGCCCGACGCCGAGCTCACCGCGAGCATCGCCCAGTACGGCATCACCGATCCCCTTCACATCACCCTCCGCTCCGACGGCACCCCCCACGTCCAGGACGGCCTGAAGCGCCTCGCCGCCGCCCACGCCGCCGGACTCCAGGCCGTCCCCTACTCCCCCGTCCCGCAGATCCGCGTCACCGCGCTCACCGCCCACGCCCGCAACCTGCGACGGAACCTGCACGTGGACGAAGACTTCGTCGACAGCATCCGCGCGAGGGGCGTCGAGATCCGGCTCATTCTCACCCCCGGCGAGGACGGCCCCGTGGTGGTCGACGGCCACCGCCGCCTCGCCGGAGCCGTCCGCGCCGGGCGCACCCACGTCCCCTACGAGATGACCGAGCAGGACGCCGCCGAGCAGGTGTTGACCATGCTCCGCACTGCCGTCCAGCGCCGGGCCCTCACCGAGACCGAGCAGATGGACGGCCTGTTCACCCTCGCAGAACTCGGCGCCGACACCGCCGCAGTCGCCGCCGCCTCCGGCCGCTCCCAGAAGGAGGTCAAGGCCCTCGCCGAGGCATCCCAGGCTGCCCCCGTCAAGGCCCTCCGCAAGGCCGTCCCCGGAGTCACCCTGACCCTGGACCAGATGAAAGAGCTGGACGAGCTGGACGAGGAGTACGAGCACGAGGCCACCGAGGCCGTTGCCAAGGCCGCCGCCGAAGGCCAGAGCGGCAACGACATCACGTGGATCATCAAGCGGGCCAAGGGCCGCCAGGACGCCGCCCGCAAACTCGCCGCCCAGCTCGCCGAACTTGAGGCCGCCGGAGCCCGCATCCGTGAAGAGGACGAGCTGAGCGAGAAGGCCGCCACCCTCCACTACCTGCGCGACGGCAAGGGCAAGGGCTTCACCTCCACCTGGCACGCCGACAACTGCCGTGGCGCCATCTGGGTCCGCCGTCGAGGCTCCGACAGCTACACCCAGATGTGCGCGAACCCGGAGCTGTACGGACACCGGCGCATCCACCCCAACGAGGGCAAGCCCCGCCGCACCCCCGCCGAGCAGAAGGCCATCAAGTCCGGCAATCTCGACTGGGAGGCCGCCACCGAGACCCGCCGAGCCTGGCTCACCGCGTTCCTCGCCAAGGGCCGCAAGTACACCCGCGCCGAGCAGACCGCCATGCAGCAGGCCCTCACCACCGCGCTACTGGCCGGAGGCTGCCCCAGCATCGGCGGCCGATTCGGCGACCACCGCACCCGCCCCACGCTGATCGCGTTGCTCGGCGTCAAGCCCGCCAAGGGGCAGACCTCCGTCACGGACGCCGACCTCGCCAAGCTCATGACCCGAGCAAGCGCCGCCCGCATGCTCGCCCTCGCCCTCGCCCCCATCATCGCCTGCGGCGAAATGGACTCCACCAAGGAGGCATGGAGGACCGAAGACGGCGCCGACAACGGCCGCCGCACCAAGGCCCGCGCCCACCTCACCCTCCTCTCGTTGCTCGGCTACCCGCCCGTCGCCATCGAGCAGGCCGTACTCCAGGACAAGCCCTACAAGGCCTGACCGCCCCCGGGGGCGGGCACCCACCCGCCCCCGGGCCCCAAATCCCGTACCACCAGCGGAAATCCACAGCGACACGCCACAAGATCAATTGGACTCCGCACCGGAAAGCATGGTTTAATTGACGTGTCAGGTCGGGGAGGGCAACCCCCGCCGACACCCCGGGCCACCCGGCCCGGCGGACCAACACCACCAGTAGGAGCCCCAGTTGAACGCCAAGGCCTACCGCCTCTGCAGCCCGGCCGCCGCCGGTCTCGACCTCGCCGACCTTCTGATGAACGGCCAGATCAGCGCCATGTCCGCCGGGCCCGACGGCTGGACCGCCACCCGTACCCCCGGCGGCCCCGCCCGCCCGTTCGGCACCCCCGAGCACGTGCGCGCCTACGCCGAGCACACCCGCTACCAGGACGACGCGGCCGCCCACACCGACACCGAGCCCACGCTCATCCGCCGCGCGGCCGCCCGCGCCTCCGACATCGCCGCCGACCGCCGCATCGCCTGACCGGTCGCCACCCCGCAGCCCGGCGGGACGCGGAGGGCAACCCGCCCCCGCCGGGCCACCACCCACACCACCAGCACCGAGGAACCCCAACCCGTGAGCACCAGCACCACCCGCACCCCGAAGGCCGCCGACGCCGACGACATCGGCTGCTGCCTGACCGTCGCCGCCGCCACCACCACCCGCGAGATCGCCGAACTCCTCCAGGCCCGCGCCATTGCTCGGCACCTGCCCGACCTCGGCATCCGGGGCAGCCGCATCGCCGCCGCGCTGGACCCGGCCGCCGAGTCCGCCGTGGTCCGCGTCGACTCCGCCGACGGCCTTTACGCCCTGGTCATCCCGCCCGTCGGGCAGGCGTTCCCCGTGCTCTACCGGGGCCGCCGGATCGGCGCGTTGGACGTGCGCCGCGTGCCCGCCACCAGCGACTCCACCGCCGCCACCCACTACGCGCTGTTCCTGCGCGACCGCGCCGCCCTGTAGCCCCGAGGAGACCGGCCCGGCCAACTGACCGACTACCCCGCAGCCCGGCGGGACGCGGAGGGCAACCCGCCCCCGCCGGGCCCCACCCCACACCACCAGCACTCACACCGAGGAACCGCCATGCTCACCACCGCCACCACCACGGACCAACTGGACGTCATCGAGGCCCTGCGCGTCGTCAGCGCGCTCTACCGCGTGCGCGGCTACTTCCAGCCCCTTTCCCGCCAGTGGGAGCCCGAGCCGCCCACCGCCATGGAGGCGGAGGAGTACCTGCGCGACTACGACCGCCCCGACCTGCGCGCCGAAATCGACAGCGTCCACGACGCCGCCGACCTCGCCACCGCCGCCCTGCAATGGTGCCTTGACGGCGCCACCAGCACCGACACGTTCCGCCGCCGCCTCGCCGCCACCGCCCGCAGGCCCGTCGCCCCGTGGGCCGCGCTGCCCCTACTGGCCACCGTCCCCGCCGCCATGGCACGCGACCGGGCCGCCGCCGAGACCCGCGAGGCCGCCCACCGCTCCCGCCACCTCGGCACCAAAGGCGACCGCCTGACCGGCCTCACCCTGCGCGTGGTCCGCCACTTCGCCGAGAAGCCCCGCCAATTCGGCTGGTCCGTCCAGCCCCGCACCACGATCCTGCTTCGCGACCCCGCCACGCTCGACACCCTCACCTGGACCTGCAACAGCGCCCAACCGCCCGCCATCGGCCGCACCATCACCCTCTCCGGCACGGTCAAGGCCCACCGCCTCTACCAGGGCCGCACCCGGCAGACCGAACTCACCAACTGCCGCTGGAAGTACACCAGCTGACCCCGGCGGTTCCCCGGGCGCGACCACCGCCCGGGGAACCCACCCGGTCCCGCGAGCGGCCGACCGCGTCCGGCGGCATCGAGCCGCCGGCCACGGGCATCCGCGCCGTGGCCAGCCCCAGCGCACCCGCGCGCCAGGCCGGGCCCGGACGGCATCGAGCCGCCCAGCCCCGGGGCTGACGCCGCCCCCGGCCGCCCCACCCCACCTACCGCACCACCCCAACCCCGCCGCGCGGAGGGCAACCCGCACGGCACCGGCCCCGGCCGGACACCACCAGCATCGAGGAGCACCACATGACCACCGCCGCCACCTGGGCCGCCACCTGGGCCGCCCAGGCCCAAGCCGCCCAGGCCCTCGCCGCCGCACTCACCCGCGCCCGCATCCCCGCCACGACCACCGACCCCACCGGCATGTGCTGCCACGCGGCCCAGGTCGACATCACCATTAACGGCGACCCCCACACCCTCTACCTCGAACAGGACGCTGACACCGTTTTGTGGCAGCTGTTCGACGCCTACGGCCAGATCCCCGAAGAGGGGCAGTGGCCCGCCCCCCGCGTCCGCATGCCCGGCCGCCACCGCCGCACGGTCCGCCACGTCCGCGCCTGGCTCACCCAGCACCACGCCACCCCCGGGCACCCCGCCCCCACCCCGATCCCCGAGATCATCCGCAACCACAAGGACACCTGGGAATGGCCGGTCAACGCGGCCGCCGAGCTCTACGCCCGCGCCCTGGTCGGCGGCCAGCTCGCCCCCACCGACGACACCGAGGCCCTCGCCCGAATCTTCGCCGACCAGAACCCCGAGCTCGCCGAAGAAGTCGGCCCCGACGCCGAGGCATGGGATATCGCGGTCGAGAGCATCAAGGCCCTCGCCCACGGGTGGATCGTCGACGAGCTCTCCCCGTACGACCAGAGCGACTACGAGGGGCCGTGCTGCTGGTACGTCGAGGAGACCGCGCCGGACGACGTCGAACGCCTCCGCCGCGCCTTCGGGGGAGACCTCCGCGCCGCCGCCGCCTTCCTCGCCGCCAACGACGTCCCCCGCCGCCGACGCCGCGCCGCCCGTCCCCGGGTGCCTCTCCACCGCCGGATCCTCCGCCGCTTGAACACCCACCAGTCCTGACCCGCCCCGCCGGTCCCGGGCACCCCGCCCGGGACCGGCCCCCAATCAAGCCCACACCCGCACCTGGAAGGCCCTGCCCCATGACCGCCACCGCCACCCAGACCCTCACCGCCGGAACACTCGTCACCTGCCCCCACTACCGCGCCGGTCAGAACCTCGGCCCCGCCCGCGCCGTCATCCTCGGCCCCTTCGGAGACAGCGCTCACCTCGTGTGGTTCTACCCCAAGGGCCCCGCCCGTCAGGGCGACGAAGCCACCGTCTCCATCACGTTCAGCAAGGAAATCACCGAGATCACCGGCACCCTCGCCGACCTCTCGCAGACCACCCTCCGCCGCATCATCACCGGCAGCCACCAGTTCCCCGACGCCCACACCATCTGGCAGACCGCCAGCACCCTCCGCGCCCGCAAGCGCGCCGCACGCCACAACTGACCACCCACACCCGCAGCCGCGCGGAGGGCAACCCGCGCGGCCGCCCGGCCAGCCGGCCGAGACCACCAACAAGGAGCACACACCATGACCACCACGCCCACCTGGACCCCCGATGACCAGCTCGCCGACGCCGTGAAGGCCTCTCTCGACCAGATCGGCATCCGCTACGAGGAACACGGCAGCGCCAGCTGCGGCTACCTGGTCATCCCCGTCCCCGACGGCCCCGGCGAGATCTGCCTCTCCGACATCAACAGCGACCTGGACGGCCCCCTCAGCGAGTACGCCGGACTGCGCGCCCACTACTTCCCGACCTGCCACATGGACGGCTGGGGCGACCAGGTCCCCCTCTACGAGTCCCCCGATCTCGGCGCCTACCGCACCGCAGCCGAGTTCACCGCCGAAATGCCCGTCCTGCTCGGCGCCATCACCGCCTGCCTCGCCCTGGTCGGCTCCGGAGCCAACGCCCGCCGCAACCTCGCCGCCCAGGCCGCCGACCGGTTCAAGCACCACACCCCGCCCCCCGCGACCTACCGCTACCGCCGTGCGGCCGACGACATCGTCACCCTCGCGGTCACCACCACCGCCGTCATGGACGCCCGTTCCATCGCCATCCGACTGGCCAACGCCCACGCGGTGCCGCTCGACAACGGCACCAAACTGCCCGCCACCCTCACCATCGCCGACGTCATGCAGACCCTCGCCGACGAGAGCGCCGGATGCGCCGACGGCTGGCACTTCTGGGCGGCCGAACCCAGCGAGGACGCCGACGAAGCGGCCCAGACCTGGGCCGCCGGACACGTCCGCCGCCTCTTCCCCCACCTGACCCCCCACCAGGACTGACACCCCACCGGTGGGCGCCCCGGGGGGCAACCCCCCCGCCCCCCCCCCCCCCCCCGGGCGCGGCCCCCCCCCCCCCCCACCAAAG
>NZ_JBHWDU010000166.1:6264-7390 GCF_042734825.1 Kitasatospora sp. NPDC059648
GCCCATCCCCGCGACCAGCGAAGGAGCGCCGTGCCCGCCGCCCGGCCCGCGACCCCCCCCCCCCCCCCCCCCCCCCCGGGGGGGCGGGGGGGGCCCCCCCCCCCCCCCCCCCCCGACCCCGGCCGGAGCGAGCGCCCCGGACCACCCAACCTTCGGAGGACACCATGACCACCCACGCCTACACCGGCGAGCAGATGCTCAGCGACGCCATCACCCACGCCCTCGCTCAGCACGGCATCACCCCCGAGTACTGGACCGCCTCCAGCGCCCTGTGTTGGCTAGTCATCCCCACCGCCGACGGCGGCGAAATCGGCATCGAGGACGGCGACAGCGACGTAGAGGTACGACTCTCGGACTACCGAGGCATGCGGGCCCTCTACACGCCCGCCCGGGACGAGACCGGCGGCTCCTACGAAACCGCCATCTACAGCTCCCCCCGCCTCTACCACCGAGAGGGCGGCGCCGAACGGTTCACCGCCGAGCTGCAGACCATGCTCACCGCCATCACCGCCTGCATCGCCGCCGCCCAGGCCCGCCACCGCTGGACCCTCAGGTACGGCGCCGTCCCGGCCCCTTCCAGCGGTTGGACCCCCGCCATCGTCCACCTCGACACCCTTGGCCCCTACCCGGCCCTCACGAATGGCCTCACCTGCCCGAACGGCTTCGCTCTGCCGCGAGTAAGCCTTGACGTCGTCCGCCGGATCGCCGCCGACATCGACGCCGAGAACCAGCGCCACCGCGACCGCGACACCCTTCGCATCACCGATACCACCGTCGACGTCATCGACTACGCAGACGGCGCCCTGATCGAGCGATGCGAGCCCAACGAGGACGCCACCTACTCCATCGGCCACGGCTACTGGACCTGGACCGCCAGCTGACCGACCACCAGGCCACTCCGCCCCGGCCCACCGGGAAGGGCGGGCACTACCGGCCGCACCCCACCGCCCGGACCCGTGAAGGCTGCACCACGCCGGCCCCGCCCCCGCCGCACCACACCCCGGCCCGTCGGCAGCCGGCCCCCAGCGGCTGGGTGCCCTCCGGGGGCCCTCCGGGGGGCCGTCGCTCCGGGGGAGCCCCAGCCCGGATCGGGCGCGGGGGTGGGGTCCGTGCCGGGCCGTTGGCC
>NZ_JBHWDU010000167.1:0-7016 GCF_042734825.1 Kitasatospora sp. NPDC059648
GGTGCTGCAGCTCGGTGACGCAGCCGTCGGACTCGCCGGCGGACAGGACCGAGGGGCACGAGGGGTAGTTGAGGTTGAGCGCGGGCGGCGGGGTGGTGGCCGCGGCGGCCCCGGTCGCCGAGCCGAGGCCGAGGGCGGCGGAGACGAGGAGCAGCGCGACCGCGCGGCGGGCCCGCGCCGGAATCCGTGGCCGTGGTCGTGGCCGGGAGTTGACGGGAGAACGCAAGGTTCCTCCAAGGGGGAGACGCCGACGGGCGGCGGGTGAACTTGGATCAGCCCATCTGGGCAGAACCAGCGATCGATCAGCACCGTCTCCCCGCACTGTGGGACGGGTGGGACGGGTGGGACGGGTGGGACGGCAATGGGGGCGGCCGGCGACAGCGACGCCGGTGATGAAACCCTTACGGATGTTAGTTACGGTCAGATGCCTTTCATGGATGCGTTGTTGGGCGAGTGGATCACGCCATCAGTTGCCTCGGAAGCGCAGCTCGCGCCCGCTCGGTCAGCGCGCCACGGACAGGCTTCCGGGTTCACCGCAAATGTACGCACACGACGGGCAGCTGATGGTGTCCCACGCAAGCCCCAAGGGGCCGGCGAGGGTGTCTCACGTCGATGACCTGGACTTTGGGACGGCGATAGAAGTGAAACTGGAGACATCTCAGAGGGCTGTCTCCGGCGGGCTCCAGCCGCCCCACCGGGACGGTAGGAGTTGGCTCCGGCAGTGTGGGTGCCGATAAATCATCTGCCCAGGTCGCAGCCTTGATCGCCGTTCTGCGGCCATGCTCGTGCTCGCCCAGGGCCTTCATCTACACGGGCATCAGCGGCATCATGATCTGTCGTGTTGCTGCGCCTGACCCACCTCGCCGCAACCAACACGCTGCCCCGGCCGTCCTCGCCCGCCTTCTCCCGCAGGGCGGCGCAGGCCGCCAGCTGCGCCGCGGTCTGCTCGTCTCCGGTACCGGGGCGGTGCCGTTCGACGAACGCCCGCAGCCGGTGCCGCTCCTCGCCGGTGCCGACGGTGTACGCGAGCTCGGCGGCGGGCCGGTACACCCCAGCCGCCCTCGACCAGCAGGCCCGCCCCGACCAGGCGCGAGCAGGTGGCCGCCCCGGACGATCCGTGGTGGGAGGACCGGGTGCGGCACGCCAAGCTCTACCCGGCGAGGGACCGGAAGCCGTTGGCGTCGTCGCGTAGGGGGCGTCGGCCCGGCTTGTCCGGCCGAGTGGGGTCGTCCCGCCGACGCAGAGGGCGGTTCACAGAGCGGTGTTGATGAAGGCCTGCACCTGTGCCTTGGACATGACTCCGGCCTTCGCCGCCTCGGCGTTGCCGTTCTTGTACAGGGTGATCGTCGGGATCGTGCGGACTGCGAACTTAGCCTGGGCGCCCGGCCAGTCGTCGGTGTTGAGCATGACGATCTCGGCTCTGTCTTCGTACTCCCCGGTTGTCCGGTCTCATTGATTGTGGTCAGGGGCTGTGCTTCTGAGCTGGGCTTACTTTGGTTGGTTTTCCGGTGGTTGCCTGAATTCGGGTCGGAATTGTGGGGTGTGGGGTGGTGGCGGGGGTCGGTGTTCGGTTTGGTGTGGGGCCGGGCTGCGCCCTGGTCGCCGTGCCCGCCGGCAGGTGGCTGCCGTCCAGGCCGCGCCCGTTCGGGCTGGGCCCCGGCCGTGCCGTTCGTGGGCGGGGCCTGCTGCGCCGTCGTGCGCCGCTGTCCCGGCTGTCGGGCGCGGCTGTCGTTCGGGGTTGTGGGGTTGTGTCATTGGGGCGCTGTTTTCCCTGGTGGCGGGGTGTTCTGTGGGCCTGTAGGGCGGTTGTTGCGGCCGCCGTCCCGGCCGGGTCTGTTGTGTCGTCGTTCGGGCGGCCTTGCCGGCGTTTTGCCCCTGCCCGCCCGTTGCGCGACCGCCACACCGCCCGTGGCGGGCAGCGCCGGCCCGCTGCGCCTGGTCGCAGGTCCCGGGCGGTGTGGCCGCCCAGGTGGTCTCCTGGCCAGCGCTGCGCTGGATACAGTGGCCGCCGCCACGATGTATAGGCGAGGGGGACGATGTGAAGCGATGGCAACGAGGTGTGGTGACCGCTTGGGTGGTGTTGGTGGTCGGGGGCTGCGCCGTGACCGTCCTTCTCGGCGGCACGGCCGATGATCCACCGCCAGCGGGCCCGGCGACCGTTCAGACCCCACCTGTCAAGCGGGTCCCGCCCCTTCCCTGCCCGACCAATGCCGTCTGTGCCGTATCGATCGTCCCGGGCGGTTGACCAGGCATCTGACGGTCTGCCCAGACCTTCACCGGGGCCTGCCTACAGCGCGGGCCTGCTGCGCCGCTGTTCCTGGCTGGCCAGGTCCGCGTCCTGCTCGGGCCGGGCCCGTGTGCTGCCTCTGCCGGCCTTGCTGCGCCTCCGGGCCCGCCCGCGCTGTGACGCTGCTGGGTGGCCGTCAGGCCCGGCACGGGGGCACGTCCGCGGTACCTGCTGGCCCGCCGGCGTCCGGCCGCGTTGTGCGGTGGCGTACCGGGGCCACGATCGGGAACGTGCTTGGGGCTGTTCCCGTCATAGGTGCATGAAGAAGCTGGTGGCCCGGGCTGGAGGTGGTTGTTGGCCGGTCTCGGCAGCGATGGTTGGTCTCCCGCGCCGCGCGCTGGACGGCACCGGATCGATGACCGGGTGCGCGGAAAACCGGTTGACCCGGAGTGAAGGATAGGACCGTGATTTCCAGGGAACGAGCGGTCGATCTGGTCGAGTCCTTGCTGGAGCGGGAGCGGCCGACCTGGGCATGGGCGAGGCTGATCCCGGAGCTGGCCGTCTACGCCGTCGAAGAGCGATCGGTCGGGTGGCTCGTCTACTGGACCTCGGCGGAGGGCGCCCGCAACCCTGCTCTGCGCGGGAACCTCCTGGGCGGCCCCTTTCTGGTCGACCGGGAGGACGGGAGCATCCACTTCGTTTCCGGCACTGACTGGAGCGAGAGCTGGGAGGAGCTCTACCTCTGGCAGGTCAAGGGCATCAGGGCGCCCGACCCCCTCGCCGCGGAGGTCCGCCGCATCGCGGACGCGGTCGGGGCCGCCGGCGCCATGCAGCACCTGCGTAGGCAGGCCCCGCGGATGAGCCTGCAGGAGGCCAAGGCCTACGTGACGATCGTCAGGGACGGGAGTGAACCGCCCGAGGAGCTGGCGAGCCTGACCCGCAAGCCCGATCCCTGGCCTCCGGGCCCGATCGAGACGCTGGCCGGCCCGGTCCCATAGCCGTCCGGTTGCCGGACCCGGTGCTGGGCTGCTGTGCCCCGTCCCTGTCCCCGCCCCCGCCCCGGGCCCGGCCCGGGGCGCTGGATGTGGTGTGGGTGGCCGTCAGGCCGCCCTGGAGGCCGCTCCGGGGGTGGCCTCGGGGGCGTGCTGGTGGCTGTCGCGTCTGGTTGTTGTGGGGTGGTGTCGTCATCTCCCCGCGGGCACAAGCTACACAAAGCGGCACGAGGCGTCCCTGCGCTACAAGAGGCGCAGACCGCTGTGCCACCCATCTCGACGATGTCGAAACCGGGCCGCTGTCCTGGCCGCTGCCCGGTGCCGCGCCCCGCTGGTCCGTTGCCGGGACCCTGGCCGCCGTGCTGGTCGGCGGCCTGCTCGGGGACGTCGTGCTCGGCGCCGTCCTGGCCGCCGGAACTGTGGGGTGGTGAGGCCGTCTGACCGCGCGTCGGCGTCCGTCTGGTCCGGTCCTGCTCGGTGCCTGAGCCGGGTGCCGGCCCGCCGAGCCGGCATCCGGCGAGCCTGCCGGCCCCGGCAGCCCCGGAATCGCGGTCAGGCCTCGGGATGAGTCGAAACTCCCCTTCCCAGGGGAGTGGGTCGGTCCGCCGGGACGATCCGTCGAACCGCCCCGTGCGGCGAACGTGGAGGTATGAAGACCGCCACCCTCCGAGTCGCCGCCTACGCCGCCGCCACGTGGTCCGCCGCGTTTTCCCTCGTTCACCTGTACTGGCTGCTGGGCGGCCGGACCGGCCTGCCGGACGGCCTCTCCGTCACCGGCAACACCCCGCTGCTGGTGATCGACGTCCTCGCCGTCCCCGGCTGCGCGGTCGCCGCCGCGCTCGCTCTGGCGATCGTCCGGCCGTGGGGCGGACGGCTGCCGGGCAGGCTCCTCGGCTTCGCGCTCTGGGGCATCACCGCCGTCCTGCTGGTGCACTCCATGCCGTCCGTTCCGGACTGGCTGGCCCTGGCCACCGGCGCCCGGACGACGGCCGACTTCGACGCCATGGGCCGCTTCGCCACCCTGCTCTACGAGCCCTTCTTCATGACCGGCGGGCTGCTCTTCGGCCTCGCCGCCCTCGGCCGCCGGGCCCTGCTGAACTCCACCTCCCCCGCGCAGCGCTGAAGTGCAGAACACAGGAAGTCGGCCGAGTCGGCGTCCTCGGTCGGGCCCGCCGGCCTTGGACGCAACCGTCTGCCGTGCCGCTATGCGGGTCGCTTGGGTCGCTGTTCCTGGTTGTGGTGGTCGGCCAGGAGGCGGCTGTCCTGTGTCCGCAGGAGGCGGCTGTTCTGTGTCCGCCTCGGCGTTCGCCTCGCCGCGGTCCGGGTGCCGTCCGGGCCGCCGTCCGGGTCCTGCCGCTGTCCTCGCGGCCGTCCTGCCCGGGGCGCGATGTCCGGTGGGGGTTGCGGGCCTGTGTGGATTGTGTCATTGGGGTGCTGTTCTCCCTGGTGGCTGGGGTGCCCTGTAGGGGTTGTGAGCCGGTGCCCTTCCCGGGGCCTGCGAGGCCGCCGTCCGGGCCGCCGTCCGGGTGCGGTCCGGTGCCGTCGTCGTGGGCCTGGTCAGCGTCCTGCTCGGTGCCGTGCTATTCGGTGCCGCTGCTGTCCGTCGGCCTGGTGGGGATGGCTCGCGCGAGTCATCAAGGGACGCCCGGTGGCGTGGTCGCTCTCCTCGGCGCCGTCCCGGCCGCCGTCGTGCCGCGGACCCGCGGCACCCGGCGAGTCTGTGGTCCCGGGTGCCTTGGCGCCGTCCTGGCGGACGTCGTCGGGGGATGGCTCGCGCGTCTCATGGAGCCAGTGGGCGGCGGTTCCCTGCGGCCGCCTCGCCGCCCGTCTTGGCGCTGTCCTGGCATCGGCGTCGGGGGTGCGGGTGTGGGTGGCCGTCAGGCCGCGTCCAGGAGGTGGTGCACCGCCTCGGGAGAGGCCGCGGCGGTGAGGGTGCGCCCGCCCCGCGGCCTCGCTCGGCCCCGCTGCGCTCCGCCCGCACCGTGCCGCCTCGGCGCGCATCCGCGCCGCCCATCGTTCCGCCGCCGCAGGTTCGGCCGGCACCTGCTCGGCTGGCGCCGCAGACGCTGCCGGACAACCTCGACCGAGAGGGGCCGTCAGGCCCCTTCCTCGGCCTCTCCTGGCTCGTCTGTGCCACCCTTTTCCGGTGGCGCCGCAGGCGTCACTCCCCGCCCTTCCCGAGGGACCGTCAGGTGCCGGCCCCGCGCCGAAGGCCCGTGTGCCTTTTCGGCCCCCTTTCCTGTGCATCGGTGTCCGGGGAACGCGCGGGCCAGGTCGTTGTTGGCTGGTAGGGGGCGGGTGGTACGAGAAGCCGTTGTCTTTCCGATAGTGATGGGTGCGTGTCGAAGACGCCTCTTCCGACTGACCCTCGCGGCGGACAGCTCATGTCAAGCAGCGAGTCGGTGCTCTGTGACGTGGTGATGCCAGGAGGCTCGGTCCCGGAGCATCGCGCGGTGGATGACGTCGATCAGGTGGCGCTTGAGTATGCGCCGAGCGCCGCGGCCGCCCTTGGTGGGCTCGTGCCGGGCCAGTAGGTCCCTCGCACCGGGGTGGAATCGCTGTTGGACGATGGCTGCGGTGTAGAGCACGCTGTTCAGCCGCCGGTTGCCGCCGCGGTGCAGGCGGTGGCGTTCCTTGTCGGAGGAGTAGACGGGGATCGGGGCGCATCCGGTGTAGCGGGCGAGTTTGGCTGAGTCGGTGAAGCGGGTGATGTAGCCGATCTCGGCGAGCAGGACCGCCGCGGAGACGTGCTGATCCCGGTGATCTCCAGCAGGGCTGGCGCCAGCGGGCTGACCAGCTCTCGGATGGTGGCCTCCAGTGCGCGTATGTGCTGGTTCAGGCTGGCTATCTCGGAGAGCATCTCGGACAGGACCCGCCGGACGTGTCGGCCGGTCTCCGAGGTGTCCAGGAGCGTCGTCAGCGCGGTCAGGCCCGGGGCGCGGGTGAGATCGCCGGGGGTGTGGTCGAGCCAGAGGTGTGTATGCCTTGACCTGGTTGATCACCACGGTGCGGCGCTTGACCAGGTCCGCCCGCAGGTCGACCAGGACACGCAGTTCACGAACGCGCTCGTCGATGCGGTGTCGGTCCAGGCCCGGGGTGGCGATGGCGGCGTGGGCGACTGCGGCTGCGTCGACCGGGTCGGACTTGGAGCCGGTGGCGGCGTGCAGTTTGTGGTGGGCGGCCATCAGCCGGGTGGGGACCCAGACGACCTCGTGGCCGGCCAGCAGCAGGCCGTCAGCCAGGCGGCGGGCGAAGCCTCGGCCGTCCTCGATTGCCCAGGTGACCGGGATGCCGCCGGCGATCGAGCGGATCCACTTGAGCAGGGCGCTGATCGGAGTCGCGTCGTTCTTGACGGTCAGCGGCCGGCTGACCCGCCTGCCCTCGGCATCGACGGCCACTGCGACGTGGACGTTTTTTAATTACCGGGTCCAGGACGGGCGCAAGCTCTCGGCCACGACTCGGAACCCGCGGGCAGGCTGCTGTCGGGGGGCCTGCCCGCATCTCGAAGGGGCGATCCGCCGTTTCGAGATGAGAGGCCGTCCGATGACCTTCCAGGACGTTCTGCAGTTTCTCGCCGAGGCCGCCGCCGATCCGTCCGGCCCGCAGGCCCGCCACCTCGCCGACGCCACCCTCAACGTGTACCGCCTCGTCCAGGCCGCCGTCGGCGCCGTCCGGCTCCTGCGCAAGCTGCGCCGCGCCGTTCCGGCCCGCCCGGCCGAGCTCGACTCCGTCCGCGCACACGAGGCAGCAGTAGGCACCCAGGCCCGGATCCCGCTGCGGGATCCGGGCCTGGGCTG
>NZ_JBHWDU010000168.1:0-7008 GCF_042734825.1 Kitasatospora sp. NPDC059648
ACAGGCCAACTACGCCGCCGCCAACGCCTACCTCGACGCCCTCGCCACCCACCGCCACACCCACGGCCTCCCCGCCCACTCCCTCGCCTGGGGCCCGTGGCAGCAGGAGGCCGGCGGCATGACCGCGGCACTGACCGGGCAGGACCACGCCCGCCTGCGCCGGAACGGCCTGCTGCCGGTGCCGGTGGAGCGCGCCCTGGCGATGTTCGACGCCGCGCTGGCCGGCGGGAGCGCGACCGCCGTCGCCGCCCTCTTCGACACCGGTCGGCTGCGCGCCTCCGGCGAGGTGCCCGCGCTGTACCGCGGCCTGGTGCGCGGGGTCGCACGGCGGGCGGCGCAGGGCGCCGCGGCCGGCGCTTCGCCCGTACTGGAGCAGTTGCACGGGCGGAGCCCGGCCGAGCAGGAGCAGATCCTGCTCGACCTCGTCCGCGGCGCCGTCGCGGCCGCGCTCGGCCACGGCTCGGTCTCGTCCGTCGACCCGACCGGGCAGTTCAAGGAGCTCGGCTTCGACTCGCTGACCGCCGTCGAGCTGCGCAACGCGCTGGCCGCCGGCACCGGCCTGCGGCTGCCCGCCACCCTGACCTTCGACCACCCGACCCC
Organism: Kitasatospora sp. NPDC059648; assembly: GCF_042734825.1. Lineage (NCBI taxonomy): Bacteria > Bacillati > Actinomycetota > Actinomycetes > Kitasatosporales > Streptomycetaceae > Kitasatospora > Kitasatospora sp. NPDC059648. Next base: position 601 of record NZ_JBHWDU010000168.1, read on the forward strand.
CACCGCCGTGGCCCGCTTCCTGCTCGCCGGGCTGCTCGGCGACGGCGGCGCGGTCACCGGCGCCACCGCACCGACGGCCGTGACGGCCCGCGCGGACGACGACCCGATCGCGATCGTCGGCATGGGCTGCCGCTTCCCCGGCGGCGCCGACACCCCCGAGGCGCTGTGGCGGCTGGTCGCCGACGGCGTCGACGCGATCGGCGACTTCCCGGACAACCGCGGCTGGGACGTCGAGAACCTCTTCGACGCCGACCCGGAGGCGATCGGCAAGACCTACGCACGCCAGGGCGGATTCCTCTACGACGCCGACGAGTTCGACGCCGACTTCTTCGGCATCAGCCCGCGCGAGGCCCTCGCCCTCGACCCCCAGCAGCGCCTGCTGCTGGAGACCAGCTGGGAGGCGGTCGAGCGGGCCGGCATCGACCCGAAGTCCCTGCACGGCAGCCGTACCGGCGTGTTCACCGGCGTGATCGCCCAGGAGTACGCCTCGCTGAGCTACCTCGGCGACGAGGGCGCCGAGGGCTACCTGGTCACCGGTCTCGCCGCCAGCGTGGCCTCCGGCCGGGTGTCCTACGTGCTCGGGCTGGAGGGCCCGGCGCTCACCGTCGACACCGCCTGCTCCTCCTCGCTGGTCGCCCTGCACCTGGCCGTCCAGGCGCTGCGGCAGGGCGAGTGCACCATGGCTCTGGCCGGCGGCGTCACCGTGATGGCCACACCGGGGATGTACCAGGAGTTCAGCCGTCAGCGCGGGTTGTCGCCCGCCAGCCGCTGCCGGTCCTTCGCGGGCTCCGCCGACGGTGTCGCCTGGGGCGAGGGCGCGGGCATGCTGCTCCTGGAGCGGCTTTCGGACGCCCGGGCCAACGGGCACCGGGTGCTCGCGGTGGTCCGCGGCTCGGCGGTCAACCAGGACGGCGCCAGCAACGGGCTCACCGCCCCCAACGGGCCGTCGCAGCAACGGGTGATCCGGGCCGCGCTGGCCGACGCCGGGCTGGCTCCCGACCAGGTGGACGCGGTCGAGGCGCACGGCACCGGCACAACCCTCGGCGACCCGATCGAGGCCCAGGCCCTGCTGGCCACCTACGGCCAGGCGCGCGAACCCGAACTGCCCCTCTGGCTCGGCTCGTTCAAGTCCAACATCGGGCACACCCAGGCCGCGGCCGGCGTCGCCGGTGTGATCAAGATGGTCGAGGCGATGCGCCACGGCGTGCTGCCCAAGACCCTGCACGTGGACGAGCCCACCCCGCACGTGGACTGGGCCGAGGGTGCGGTCTCCCTGCTCACCGAAACCCGGGACTGGCCCGAGACCGACCACCCGCGCCGTTCCGCCGTCTCCTCCTTCGGCATCAGCGGCACCAACGCCCACATCGTCCTGGAGGCCGCACCGGAGAGCGCCGGACCCGTCGGGACCGGGACCGAGCCGGTCGGGGACGTCCCGGCAGCCGTCCCGTTCGTGCTCTCCGCCCGGACCGAACCCGCCCTGCGCGAGCAGGCGGACCGGCTGCGCGCGCACCTGCTGGACCGTCCGGACGTCGACCCGGTCGCCGTCGCCGGCGCCCTGGCCACCTCCCGGGGCCGGTACGAGCACAGCGGGGTCGTCATCGGCCGGGACCGCACGGAGCTGCTGAGCGGTCTCGCCGCGCTCGCCGCGGACCAGACCTCACCGGTCGTCGTGACCGGCCGCGCCGAGCAGCCCGGCCGTACCGTGTTCGTCTTCCCCGGACAGGGCTCCCAGTGGGAGGGCATGGCCCGCGACCTGCTGGCCGAGTCCCCGGTCTTCCGCACCCACCTCAAGGCCTGCGCCCAGGCCCTCGCCCGCCACACCGACTGGGACCTGCTCGACCTGCTCGAACAGCGCGCCGGCGCCCCCTCCCTGGAGCGGGTCGACGTCGTCCAGCCCGCCCTGTTCGCCGTCATGGTCTCGCTCGCCCGCCTCTGGGAGTCCGTCGGCGTCCGCCCCGACGCCGTCATCGGCCACTCCCAGGGCGAGATCGCCGCCGCCCACATCGCCGGCGCCCTCACCCTCGACGACGCCGCCCGCGTCGTCGTCCGCCGCAGCCAGGCCATCACCGCGCTCGCCGGCACCGGCACCATGGCCAGCATCCCCCTGCCCGCCGACCAGGTCGAACCGCTGCTCACCCGCCACGGCGGCGACGCCCACATCGCCGCCGTCAACGGCCCCAACCACACCGTCATCGCCGGCACCGTCGAGGCGCTGAACACCGTCGTCGACCGGGCCCAGGCCGACGGCATCCGCGCCCGCACCATCCCTGTCGACTACGCCTCCCACAGCCCCCGGGTCGAAGCCATCCGCGACCGGGTCCTCACCGACCTCGCCGGCCTCACCCCCCAGCCCTCCGCCATCCCGCTCTACTCCACCCTCACCGCCGCGTTCATCGACACCACCGTCATGGACGCCGACTACTGGTACACCAACCTCCGCAACCCCGTCCTCTTCGAACAGTCCGTCCGCGCTCTCGTCGAAACCGGCCACACCACCTTCATCGAGGCCAGCCCCCACCCCGTGCTCACCAACCCCGTCGAGGAGATCCTCGACGGCACCGGCCGGGCGATCGGCACCCTGCGCCGCGACCACGGCGACCTGGCCCGCTTCCTCACCTCCGCGGCGCAGGCCCACACCACCGGCACCTCCATCACCTGGCCCGACCTGCCGGGCGCCCCGGCGATCCCGGTGGAGCTGCCCACCTACCCCTTCCAGCGCCGGTCGTACTGGCTGAAGCCGGTCGCCGCCACCGACCTCGGCAGCACGGGCTTGCGTCCGCTGCGCCACCCGGTGCTGGCCGCCGCCACCACACTGCCCGACGGCACCCACCTGTTCACCGGCCGGGTCTCGCTGCACCAGCAGCCCTGGCTCGTCGACCACGCCGTGCTGGACGCCGTGCTGCTGCCCGGCGCCGCCTTCGTCGAGCTCGCCCTGCACGCCGCCCAGCGGGCCGACCACCCGCACCTGGCCGAACTCACGCTCCAGCACCCGCTGGTGGTCCCCGAGGACGCCAGCGTCGAGGTCCAGGTCTCGGTGGGCCCGGCGGAGGGCGGGGCCGGCCGTACGGTGACCGTCCACTCCCGCCCGGCCGGCCCGACCGGCGACGACCAGCCGTGGACGGCGCACGCGGTCGGCACCCTCACCGCCGAGGCACCCGACCGCCCCCCGGTCGAGGAGGCCTGGCCTCCGGCCGGAGCGGTCCCGGTCCCGGTCGACGGCTTCTACCCCCGGCTCGCCGCGCGCGGCTACCACTACGGCCCGCTCTTCCAGGGCCTGCGGGCCGCCTGGCGGCGCGGGACGGAGCTGTACGCGGAGGTCGTGCTGCCCGGTGACGGCGGCACCGACGGCTTCGGCATCCACCCCGCCCTGCTGGACGCGGCCCTGCACGCCTCACTGCTCGACCTCGGGCCCGAGGGCATCCGGCTGCCGTTCTCGTGGACCGACGTCGACCTGCACGCCGTCGGGGCCCGCGCGCTCCGGGTACGGCTGTCGCCGACCGGCCCGGAGAGCGCCCGGCTGACCCTCTCCGACTTCGACGGGTTTCCGGTCCTGACGGTGGACTCGCTGGCCGGCCGCCCGATCACGTCCGAGCAGCTCGCTGCGGTCCGCACCGTCGCCCGTCCCCCGCTGTACCGGGTGGAGCAGGCGGCGCGGGACCTCACCGGCCGTACCCCCGTCACCGGGCCGTGGGTGGTCGTCGGCGACGAGGCGTCCGCCGAAGCGCTGCGCACCGCGGGCGTCGGTGTCCTCCGCCACCTTCCGCTCACCGCTTCCGCCGACGACAGCGAACCCGCCCGCGCTCACGACCTCGCCCAGCAGGCCCTCGCCGCCCTCCGGGAAGCCCTCACCGACGAGGGCCTCACCGACAGCCCCGTTCTGGTCGCCACCCGGCATGCCGACGGCCTGGCCGCCTCCACCGTCCGGGGACTCACCCGCTCCGCCCAGGCCGAGCACCCCGACCGCATCGTCCTCGTCCACCTCGACGACACCGGCCACCACCTCCTGCCCGCCGCCCTCGCCGACCGCAACGAACCGGAACTCGCGCTGGTGGACGGCCGGTTGACCGTGCCCCGGCTGGCCAGGGCCGCCACCCCGGACACGGCGGAGAACACCCCGCTCGACCCGGACGGAACCGTCCTGATCACCGGCGGCACCGGCACCCTCGGCACCCTCCTCGCCAAACACCTCGCCACCACCCACGGTGTGCGACACCTGGTGCTCACCAGCCGACGCGGCCCCGACACCCCGGGAGCAACCCAACTCACCGCCGAACTCCGGGAACTGGGCGCCACCGTCACCATCGCCGCCTGCGACACCACCGACCGCCAAGCCGTGGACACCCTGCTCGCCGGCATCCCCACCGAACACCCCCTCACCGCCGTCATCCACACCGCCGGCATCCTCGACGACGCCACCCTCGCCACCCTCACCCCCGAACGCCTCACCACCGTCCTCCGACCCAAGATCGACGCCGCCTGGCACCTCCACCAGGCCACCGAACACCTCGACCTCCGCGCCTTCGTCCTCTACTCCTCCATCGCCGCCACCATCGGCAGCCCCGGACAGGCCAACTACGCCGCCGCCAACGCCTACCTCGACGCCCTCGCCACCCACCGCCACACCCACGGCCTCCCCGCCCACTCCCTCGCCTGGGGCCTCTGGGCCCAGGACAGCGCGCTCACCGGCAGTGTGGACGACACCGCCCGCGCCCGCATGGCCCGGCGCGGGATCCTGCCGCAGGCCACCGCGGAGGCGCTCGCCCTGTTCGACGCCGCGCTCGGCACGGACCTCCCGGTCACCGTGCCGGCCCGGTTCGACCTCGCCGCCCTGCGGCAGCGCGCCGCCGAAACGGGCGTCCAGCCGCTGCTGCGCGGCCTGGTCGGGTCGGTGCCGCGCCGAAGTACGCACGCCGGACCGGCCGATGAACACGGACTGCGGTCCCGCCTGGCCGGCCTGTCACCCGAGGCCCAGGACCAGGCCCTGCTCGACCTCGTCCGCGCCCAACTCGCCACCGCGCTGCACCACTCCGAGCCCGAGGCGATCCCGGCCCATCGCGGCTTCCTGGAGCTGGGCCTGGACTCGCTGACCGCCGTCGAACTGCGCAACGCGCTGGCCCGGGCCACCGGGCTGCGCCTGCCCGCGACACTCGTCTTCAACCACCCCACCCCCACCGCACTCGCCGCCTACCTGCGGGGCGAACTCCTCGGGAAGAACGCGGACTCCGCCGCCCCGGCCCCGGCCACGGCAGCGGCCGGAGGCGAGGACGCGATCGCCGTCGTGGGCATGGGCTGCCGGTACCCCGGCGGGGTGACCACGCCCGAACAGCTCTGGCGGCTGGTCGCCGAGGGCGTCGACGCGATCGGCGACTTCCCCGACGGACGAGGCTGGAACATCGAGGAGATGTACGACCCCGACCCGGACGCGCACGGCAAGACCTACACCCGGCACGGCGGCTTCCTCTACGACGCCGACAAGTTCGACCCCGAGTTCTTCGGCATCAGCCCGCGTGAGGCCCTCGCCGTCGACCCCCAGCAGCGGCTGCTGCTGGAAACCAGCTGGGAGGCGTTCGAGCGGGCCGGGATCGCCCCGGACAACCTGCGCGGCAAGCCCGTCGGGGTCTTCACCGGCGTCATGTACTACGACTACGGCACCCGCCTGGCGGACCGGACCCCGGACGGCTTCGAGGGCTACCTCAGCACCGGCAGCGCGGGCAGTGTGGCCTCGGGCCGCATCTCGTACACCTTCGGCCTGGAGGGCCCTGCGGTGTCGGTGGACACCGCGTGCTCCTCCTCGCTCGTCGCCCTGCACCTGGCCGCCCAGGCGCTGCGGCAGGGCGAGTGCACGATGGCGCTGGCCGGCGGTGTCACCGTGATGGCCACGCCCACCACCTTCCTGGAGTTCAGCCGCCAGCGCGGGCTGTCCCCGGACGGACGGTGCAAGTCCTTCGCGGGCGCCGCCGACGGCGTCGCCTGGGGCGAGGGGGCCGGCATGCTGCTGCTGGAGCGGCTCTCCGACGCCCAGGCCGCCGGGCACCCGGTGCTCGCGGTCATCCGCGGCACCGCGATCAACCAGGACGGCAAGAGCAGCCAGCTCACCGCGCCGAACGGCCCCTCCCAGGAGCGGGTCATCCGCGCCGCGCTGGCCAATGCCCGGCTGACCGCCGACCAGGTCGACGCGGTCGAGGCCCACGGCACCGGCACCACCCTCGGCGACCCGATCGAGGCGGAGGCGCTGATCGCCACCTACGGGCAGGGACGAGCTGCCGAACAGCCTCTGCTGATCGGTTCGTTGAAGTCCAACATCGGCCACACCCAGGCCGCGGCGGGCGTCGGCGGCGTCATCAAGATGGTCGAGGCGATGCGTCACGGCGTGCTGCCCCGCACCCTCCACGTGGACGAGCCCACCCC
>NZ_JBHWDU010000169.1:0-6708 GCF_042734825.1 Kitasatospora sp. NPDC059648
TCGCGCCCGCGGTGGTGGGCGGGGGCGCCGTGATCACCGTTATCGCCGTCTGAACCCGGCCGCGGGGACGGGCCCGCCGCGGGGGGGCCCTTCCGCGTACGGCGTCAGATGCCCGCGGCCTCGGCGAGGTCGCGCTTGACGGCCGCCAGCAGCTCGGCGGCGCGCTCGCGGGCGGCGGCCAGGTCGGCGGCCGTGGCGACCGGGAGGACGACCTCCAGGTAGCACTTGAGCTTGGGCTCGGTGCCGGACGGGCGGACCACGATCCGGGCCGAGCGGACCGGGTCGCCGGCCAGGTAGTAGCGCAGGCCGTCGGTGGGCGGCAGGTCGTCGGAGCCGGACGAGAGGTCGTCGGCGCGGGTGACGGTCAGTCCGGCCAGGACGGTCGGCGGCTGCTCGCGCAGGCGGCGCATGGCGTCGGCGATCAGCGAGAGGTCCTGCACGCGGACGGACAGCTGGTCGGTGGCGTGCAGGCCGTGCTCCAGCGCCAGGTCGTCCAGCAGGTCGCTCAGGGTGCGGCCGGACTTCTTGAGGGTCGCGGCGAGCTCGGCGACCAGCAGGGCGGCGGTGATGCCGTCCTTGTCCCGGACGCCCTGCGGGTCGACGCAGTAGCCGAGCGCCTCCTCGTAGCCGTAGCGCAGGCCCTCGGCTCGGGAGATCCACTTGAAGCCGGTCAGCGTCTCGGCGTACGCCAGGCCCGCGGCCTCGGCGATCCGGCCGAGCAGGGTGGCGGAGACGATGGTGGTGGCGAAGGTGCCCCCGGCCTTCTTGGCGACCAGCGCGGAGCCCAGCAGCGCGCCGACCTCGTCACCGCGCAGCATCCGCCAGCCGGCGGAGCCGCTGCCGCCGCCCGCCGAGTCGCCGTTGGTCGGGACGGCCACCGCGCAGCGGTCGGCGTCCGGGTCGTTGGCGATCACGATGTCCGGGCCGACCGCGGCGGCCGTGCGGAAGGCGAGGTCCATCGCCCCCGGCTCCTCCGGGTTGGGGAAGGCCACGGTCGGGAAGTCCGGGTCGGGCTCGGCCTGCTCGGCGACCACGGTCGGCGCCGGGAAGCCGGCCCGGCGGAAGGCGGCGACCAGGGTGTCGCGGCCGACGCCGTGCATCGGGGTGTAGACCACGTCCAGCTCGCGCGGGCCGTGCTCGTCGACGATGGAGACGGCCCGGGTCAGGTAGGCCTCGATGACGTCCTCGCCGAGGACCTCCCAGCCCTCCTCGGCGCGCGGGACGTCGTTCAGCGAGACGATCGCGTCGATGTGGGCGGCGATCCCGGCATCGGCCGGGGGGACGATCTGCGAGCCGTCGCCCAGGTAGACCTTGTAGCCGTTGTCCTGCGGCGGGTTGTGGCTGGCGGTGACGGTCACGCCGGCGGCCGCGCCCAGGTGGCGGATCGCGAAGGCCAGCACCGGGGTGGGCAGCGGGCGGGGCAGCAGCGCGGCGCGCAGGCCCGCCCCGACCACCACGGCGGCGGTGTCGCGGGCGAAGTCGTACGACTTGTGCCGGGCGTCGTAGCCGATCACGACCAGGTCGCCGAGGCCCTGCTCCTTGACGTACGCGACCAGGCCGGCGGCGGCCCGGATCACCACGGCGCGGTTCATCCGCATCGGGCCGGCGCCGAGTTCGCCGCGCAGGCCGGCGGTGCCGAACTGGAGGCGGTCGGAGAAGCGCTCGGCGAGTTCGGACCAGGCGAGCGTGCTGTCCTCCTCGGCCTCCGGGCCCTCGGCCCGGGCCAGCAGCGCGGTCAGCTCCTCGCGGGTCTGCGGGTCGGGGTCCTCGGCCAGCCAGGTACGGGCCCGGGCGAGGAGGTCGGTGGTGGGTGCCTTCATGGCTGCCAGCTCCATCGTGAGGTGCGTCGGGGTGTCGGCCGGAGGCCGGAGGGTTGCGCGCGGGGGGAAGAAGAGGTGTGCACATGCGGACGGGGCCCGCGGGATGGCGTGATCAGCGGATCACGCCGCCCGTGGGCCCCGTCACTCATGATTCTGCGCCCGTCGGGCGTCAGATCCGCTCCAGGACCTTCGCCAGCAGCTCGCCCATGCGCTCGGCGGAGGCCTTGCCGGCCTCCAGGACCTCTTCGTGGTTGAGCGGCTCGCCGGTCATGCCGGCGGCCAGGTTGGTGACCAGGGAGATGCCGAGCACCTCGGCGCCGGCCTCGCGGGCGGCGATGGCCTCCAGCGTGGTGGACATGCCGACCAGCTCGCCGCCGATCACCCGGGCCATGTTGACCTCGGCCGGGGTCTCGTAGTGCGGGCCGCGGAACTGGACGTAGACGGCCTCGTCCAGGCTCGGGTCGACCTCGTGGCAGAGCTGGCGCAGGCGCTTGGAGTACAGGTCGGTGAGGTCGACGAAGTTGGCGCCGACGATCGGGGAGTCCGCGGTCAGGTTGATGTGGTCGCGGATCAGCACCGGCTGGCCGGGCACCCAGCCCTCGCGCAGGCCGCCACAGCCGTTGGTGAGGACGACGATGCCGCAGCCGGCCGCGGCGGCGGTGCGCACGCCGTGGACGACGGTGGCCACGCCGTGGCCCTCGTAGTAGTGGTTGCGGCCGAGGAAGATCAGGGCGCGCTTGTCGCCGATCTTCACCGAGCGGATCTTGCCGGCGTGGCCGGCCACGGCGGGGGCGGGGAAGCCCGGGAGCTCGGTGACCGGGAACTCGGCCACGGTCTCGCCCAGGGCGTCGGCGGCCGGCACCCAGCCGGAGCCCATCACCAGGGCGACGTCGTGCCGCTCGGCACCGGTCAGCTCGCGCAGGCGCTCGGCGGCGGCCTGGGCGGCGGCGTAGGGGTCGGTGGAGACGACCGACTGAGGAGAAGCGTTCACGGGAACGAGGATAGACGGCTTTCGGCTACGCGCGTAGAAGATCCGCGTACGGCATGCCGGATCGTTACCCGGTTGACCCGAAAACACAGCTCGGTGGCGCTTTTCCGGTGAGCGGGTCTGTCGGTACGCACAGGGAGGAGGGCTTGCGCTCAGCAGGGGCGGCGGCGCAGGTCCAGCACGTAGTCGTCCGGGGCGCCGGCGCTCTCGGCGGCGTCCGCGATCAGGCCGAGGTAACGGGCCGCGGGCAGGCCGCCCTCGTAGTCGTTGAGCACGTACGTCCAGACCGGGATGTCGCCGTCCAGGGTCTGCGCGCGCAGCCTGATCTTCCGGTAGATGCCGAGCTGGACGCCCTCCCAGCGGTCCAGGCCCTCCTCGTCCATCGGTGCGATGTCGTAGAGGGAGACGAAGACCTGGTCCTTCTCGTCCTCGACGACGGTGGCCAGCGAGCCCTCCCAGCCGAGCTGCTCGCCGCCGAAGGTGAGCCGCCAGCCGTCCAGCCACCCCGTGCCGCGGAGCGGGGAGTGCGGGGCCCGGCGGGTCATCTGCCGGGCATCGAGGTTGGTGGCATACGCGGCGTAAAGGGGCATGGGGGCCAGCGTAGCCCGGTCGGCGCACGGTCCGGGGTGACTGGACGAACGTACCGAGCGCGGACCCCGTTGTGGCGCCGCTCCCGGCGTGCGGGACAATGGGGTACGTGACTCGGATCGTGATCATCGGTGGCGGACCCGGCGGCTACGAGGCGGCGCTGGTGGCCGCTCAGCTCGGCGCGGAGGTGACCGTCGTCGACCGCGACGGCCTGGGCGGATCGGCGGTGCTCACGGACTGCGTGCCGTCGAAGACCCTGATCGCGACCGCGGAGGTGATGACCACCTTCGACAGCTCGTACGAGGAGCTGGGCATCACGGTCGACCAGGACGGCGCCGGGGACCGGGAGGCCAAGGTCATCGGTGTGGACCTGGGCAAGGTCAACCGCCGTGTGAAGCGCCTGGCGATCGCGCAGTCCCACGACATCACCCAGTCCGTCACCCGCGCCGGGGTCACCGTGCTGCGCGGCCGCGGCCGGCTCGGCGCCGGCGGGCAGGCCGTGGACGGCTCCCGCGAGGTGCTGGTGGACGCCCCCGACGGCACGGTGCACTCGCTGCGCGCCGACGCGGTGCTGATTGCCACCGGCGCCCACCCGCGCGAGCTGCCGGACGCCCAGCCGGACGGCGAGCGGATCCTGACCTGGACCCAGGTGTACGACCTGGAGGAGCTCCCGCGCGAGCTGATCGTGGTCGGCTCCGGCGTCACCGGCGCCGAGTTCGCCGGCGCGTACCAGGCGCTCGGCTCCAAGGTCACCCTGGTCTCCAGCCGCGACCGGGTGCTGCCCGGTGAGGACCCGGACGCCGCCGAGGTGCTGGAGGACGTCTTCCGCCGCCGCGGCATGAACGTGATGGGCCGTTCGCGGGCCGAGAGCGCCAAGCGCATCGGCGACCGGGTCGAGGTCACCCTCTCCGACGGCACGGTGATCGAGGGCAGTCACTGCCTGATGGCGGTCGGCTCGATCCCCAACACCGCGGACATGGGCCTGGAGGAGGCCGGGGTCAAGCTCAACGACTGGGGCCAGATCCAGGTCGACCGGGTCTCCCGCACCAGCGCCCCGGGCGTCTACGCGGCCGGCGACTGCACCGGCGTCTTCATGCTCGCCTCGGTGGCGGCCATGCAGGGCCGGATCGCCATGTACCACGCGCTCGGTGACGCGGTGCAGCCGCTGAACCTGAAGACCGTGGCCTCCAACGTCTTCACCGACCCGGAGATCGCCACCGTCGGCTACACCGCGGCCGACGTGGAGTGCGGCAAGATGGACGCCGTCGTGGTCAAGCTGCCGCTGCGCGGCAACCCGCGGGCGAAGATGCAGGGCATCCGGGACGGCTTCGTGAAGCTGTTCTGCCGCCCGGGCACCGGCATCGTGGTCGGCGGCGTGGTCGTCGCCCCGCGGGCCAGCGAGCTGATCCACCCGATCGCGCTCGCGGTGGACGCCAATCTGACGGTCGAACAGGTGGCCAGCGCCTTCACCGTCTACCCGTCGGTCTCCGGCTCGACCGCCGAGGCCGCCCGGCAGCTGCACATCCGCAAGCGGTCCGCCGGCGAATCCTGAGCCCGAGGCGCACAGTTGAGGGCGGCTGCCGATCGGCGGCCGCCCTTCGCACAGGCATGATCATCACCCGGACGGCGGGCGCGGTTCCGGGTTGTCGACGGCGCGTATTGTACGGTCACGCGCCGCTCTTGCGTGAGCATTTCCCGCTACCAGCTGCAAACGCATGAAAGCAGACGGTCACGCAGGTTACCGTCAGTTCTGTGTTTGCAGCAGAACGTCGCCAGTTGATCCTCGAAATGGTGCGCGCCAACGGAGCGGTCTCGCTCCGGGAATTGGCCCGCGTCGTCCAGACCTCCGAAGTGACCGTGCGCCGCGACGTGCGGGCGCTGGAGGCAGAAGGGCTCCTCGACCGCCGGCACGGCGGCGCGGTGCTCCCCGGCGGCTTCAGCCGCGAACCCGGCTACCCGCAGAAGACCCACCTGTCCGCGGCGGAGAAGAGCGCCATCGCGGACCTCGCCGCCGGACTGGTGGAGGAGGGCGACGCGGTGGTGGTCGGCGCCGGCACCACCACCCAGGAACTGGCCCGCCGGCTGGCCCGGGTGCCCGGGCTGACCGTGGTCACCAACTCGCTGCTGGTCGCCCAGGCGCTCGCGCACGCCAACCGGGTCGAGGTGGTGATGACCGGTGGCACCCTGCGCGGCTCCAACTACGCCCTGGTGGGCAGCGGCGCCGAGCAGTCGCTGCAGGGGCTGCGGGTCACCAAGGCCTTCATCTCCGGTAGCGGGCTGACCGCCGAACGCGGACTGTCGACCGCGAACATGCTGTCCGCGAGCGTGGACCGGGCAATGGTGCTGGCGGCCGCCGAGGTCATCGTCCTCGCCGACCACACCAAGCTCGGCGCGGCCGGCATGTTCCAGACCGTCGCCACCGAGACCATCACCCGGCTGGTCACCGACGAGCAGGCCACCGCCGACGACGCCACCGCCCGCGAGCTGGACGCGCTCGCCGACTGCGGGGTGCAGATCGACCTCGCCCCGCTCGGCGTCGCCACCGGCGGGGACGCCCCGGTGCACGGCACCGGCAGCGGTCCGGTGCACCAGACCCAGCCCGGTCCGATGGGCCGTCGGCCCGTCCCGCCGCCCGGTGGCGCCCCGCTGCCCGGCCAGCGCCGCCCCGGTACCCACGGCGGGCCGGTGGGCCCGGGCGGGATGCCGGTCCGGCTGGCCGAGATGGGTCTGCCGCGCGGGCGCTGAGCCCGGAAACCCGAACGGTCCGTACTCCCACGAAGGGAGTACGGACCGTTCGAGGATTGACGGACGCGGTGTCAGTACCTGATCCGCGTCGGTCCGATCGGGGTCAGTCCTTGATCTCGCACAGCGCGGCGCCGCTGCTGACGCTGCCGCCCACCTCGGCCTTGAGGCCGACGACGGTGCCCGCCTTGTGCGCGTTGATCGGCTGCTCCATCTTCATCGCCTCCAGGACCACGATCAGCTCGCCCTCGGCGACGACCTGGCCCTCCTCGACGGCGACCTTGACGATGGTGCCCTGCATCGGCGAGGCCAGGGTGTCGCCGCTGACGGCCGAACCGGCCTTCTTGGCGCCCGCCCGGCGCTTGGCCTTGGCGGCACCGGTCGCACCGGCCGCCGGGGCCGTCGAGACGCCCAGCGAGGACGGCAGCGAGACCTCGATCCGCTTGCCGCCGACCTCGACGACCACGGTCTCCCGGGTCTCGGCCTCCTCGGCCTCGCCGGCCGCGCCGGCCAACGCCGGGATGGTGTTGTCGAACTCGGTCTCGATCCAGCGGGTGTAGATCGTGAACG
>NZ_JBHWDU010000170.1:0-6707 GCF_042734825.1 Kitasatospora sp. NPDC059648
GGGCTCGACCGGGCGGAACAACGCGTCCAACGGGACCGGCCCGCCGAGCGAAGAGCCCGGCGGGCGGGTGGCACCACGGGGCTCCCGGGGCGGGCTGCTCAGGGGTGGCCGGGCCCGTCGCGGGCCGGTCCGCCCGGGGATTCGGGGCTCGTCGGGGGCCACGGCCGAGTGGCGAGGTCGTGTCGGAGGGCGTCGAGCCGGGCCAGGCACGCGTCGATCGTGGTCAGGGCCGCGCCGCCGTGCTCCCGGATCCGGCGTTCCAGGCCGCGGAGCCGTTCTTCGATCTGCTGCCAGCGGTCCTGCCCGGCGGCAGGGGGCTCAGGCGCGTCGTTGATCGCTGTCATGGCGGAGGCGGTCGGTCTGGCGGGTGAGGTCGTCCAGGCGGGTGGCGAGTTCGGGATGGGCGGCGGCCAGGTGCGGACGCATGTCGGCCAGCGGCGCTATGAGGTCGGCCGGGTCCGCGGCTCCGAGGGCGGTGGTGAGCGCGGTCAGCGCGGGCCGGGCGGCCGGGGCGTGGCCCGAGGCGGCGGTGATCTGGGCGGCCAGCACGCGCAGGCCGGCGGCGTGGTCACGGGCCCAGGCACCGACGGCGCGGTCGGCGGCCCGGCGGTCGCGCACGGCCTTGACCCGCTCCGCTCCCGTCTCCCCGGCGGCAGGGGCACCGGCGGGGCGCAGCCGCAGGTAGCGGTTCTCGGCGGCCTGGCGGCTCGCTACGCCCATGGGGCGGGCGAGGTCGGCCCAGGTCGCGCCGCCGGCACGGGCCGCCTCGACGAGCGGGGCCTCCCAGTCCGCGAGCCTGGCGCGCAGCTCCCGCAGCAGCACCAGGGCGGCCAGCGCCTGCTCGGCGCCTTCCTCCTGGGGCTCCTCGGGTACGGCGGAGGCCGTACGGGCGGCGCGGACCGCGTCGTCGATGGCGGTGAGCGCCGACGCGGCGGCGAGGAAGGAGACCGGCTCGGAGCCGGGCGCGGGCTTCGACGGCTTCGTACTCATGGGGTCATTCTACGGACGACGAGCAGCCTTTGTCATCGGATGGATGACGTGCTACAACGGTGTCAGGTGAAGCGCACTGGCACTCATCGATCAGTGGAGGTGTTTCGCGATGCTGATGCGCACTGACCCGTTCCGCGAGCTGGACCGGTTGACCCAGCAGTTCCTCAACACGACCGGCACCTGGTCGCGGCCGACCCCGATGCCGCTGGACGCCTACCGCTCCGGTGACGAGTACGTGATCTGCTTCGACCTGCCCGGGGTGGACCCGCAGGCGATCGACATCGACGTCGAACGGAACATGCTGACCGTCAAGGCCGAGCGCCGCCCGCGCCACGAGGGCGAGGGCGTGAAGTGGGAGCTGTCCGAGCGCCCGCTCGGGGTCTTCTCCCGGCAGGTCATGCTCTCCGACACCCTCGACCCGGAGGGGATCACGGCCGACTACGACTCCGGCGTGCTGACCCTGAAGATCCCGGTCGCCGAGAAGGCCAAGCCCCGCAAGATCGCCATCGGCCACAGCGACGACCGCAAGCAGATCAAGGCCTGACCCGTCCAGGCCTGACCCCTTCCCGAGGCCGTCCCGTGCCGCCCGAATCCCCCGGCGGAGCGGCACGGGGCACCCCCGGCCCGTACCACCCCTGCCCGCGACGGCGGGCCGGACGGACAGCGAGCAGTCCCATGACCACCCAGGTGACTCCGTTCGTGGTGACGGCGTACGGCGAGATCGACCTCGACACCGCCCCGCGCCTGCACCGAGAGCTGTCCCGCGCACTGGTGGAACACCAGGAAGTGGTGCTCGACCTCTCGCAGGTGACGTTCATGGACTGCTCGGGCCTGGGCGTGCTCGTCCGGGCCCGCGACCAGGCCGACCGCAGTGGCCGGCGCCTCGTCCTGCGCGGCGTCGGCCGCCCCGTGGCCCAGCTCCTCAAGCTCACCGGCCTCGCCTGCCGCCTGACCCCCGTGCCCCGGCCGTCGACGGGCCGGCTCCCGTTCGTCCCCGATCGCGAAGGAGGGAGGACACGGTGACGATCCGTTGGGAAGTCTTCCTGGACCAGGTGCAGGAACGCGGCGAGTACGACACCCCCGAGGAGGCCGAGCGCTGTGCCCGCGTGGTCCTGGCCCTGCTCGGCGCCCACCTGGTCGGCGACGTGCGCGCCCGCCTCGCGGCCAGGCTGCCCGAAACGCTCGCCCTGGTCCTGCTCAACCCGCTGCAGGCCGCCGAACCGCTCAGTCCCGAACGGTTCGTCCGCGCCACCGCCGCCTGGATAGAAGGCGCCACCGAGGCCACCGCCCTGTGGGACATCGGCGCCGTCCTCTCGACGGTCGCCGACGCCGCCGACGACCAGCTCATGGAGCAGGTCCTGCTCCAACTGCCGCCAGGCTACGACGTGCTGTTCGGCCGCCCGGACGCCGTCCGACGCCCCTGACCGCCGTCCCCTGACCGCCGTCCCTGTTCGCCGTTCGGGCCGCCGCGCAGCCGCGGCGGCCCGCGCCCCGGAAGGCCACCGCCATGACCCGGCACCGCCGCCTGATCCAGCAGGTCCGCACCCTCGGCCGCTACGCCAGTGACGAGGAGGCCGAACGCGTCCTCGTCGCCGTCCTCGCCCTGCTCGGCTCGCAGCTGACCGGCGACGAGCGCTGCGACCTCGCCTCCGTGCTCCCCGAGCGGGCCCGCGCCGTATTCTCCTCGCAGATCCCCCTCCCGGCACCGGTCGGGGCGCCCGCGTTCGTCGAGGCGCTTGCCGACGTCCTGGGCACCAGCCTCACCGCGGCCCGCTGGGACGCCTCCTCCGTACTGGCCGCCCTCTCCGACCTGGCCGGCGACCGTCTCACCGACCGTGTGCTGGCCCAGCTCCCGCACGGCTGGGCCCTGCTCTTCGGCCGCGCCGACCTCACCCCGGTCCCGGCCTGAGCCGTCGGCCCGGGGCGCCTCGTCGGTCCGTCACTCCGCCAGGGCCGCGCGGAGGAAACGGAGGATCTCCGCCTGGGCGGCTTCGGCCTGGGGTTCCAGGCCGGGCAGGGTGAGGAACGCGTGCCTCGCGCCCGGGTACTCGGACAGCCGTACGGGCGTCCCGGCCGCGCGCAGCCGCTCGGCGTAGCGGCGGCCGTGGTCGGCGAGCGCGTCCCGGGTGGGCACCACCACGAGCGCCGGGGCCAGTCCGCTCAGGTCGTCCGCGTACAGCGGCGAGAGCGCGCGGGCATCGCCGCCCTGCGGGGCGGCGAGCCGTTGCAGAAGGCGCAGTTGGGGCAGTGCCGGGGTCGGGTCGAACGCGTGCTCGGCCATCGAGGGGTGGTCCTCCATCGTCCCGGTCACGTCGGTGGCCGGGTTGACCAGCACCTGCGCCCTGAGGTCCAGGCCCGCTTCCCTGGCCCGGATGGCCGCCAGGGCGCTGATCAGCGCACCGCAGCTCTCGCCGAAGACGGCCGTGCGCGCCGGGTCCACGCCCCACCGCGCGGCGTGCCGCACCACGTGCCGGAGCACATCCCAGCCGTCGTCGGCGGCGTTCGCGAGCGGACTGCCGGGGGCGAGGAGGCGGTGCTCGACGGAGACGACGAGCGCGGGCAGACGGGCGGCGAGGTGGCTGTTGGTCCAGTCGCACTGCGCCGCCGTTCCCACGAAGCCGCCGCCGTGGACATGGATCACGAGCGGGAGGCCGGTCCGGACGTCGGCATCCGGGTCCGCCGTCGGCACCGGCCGGTACACCCGGACCGGGAGGTTGCGGCCGGGCAGCGCCAGCTGCCGCCAGCCGATCGCGGCGCCGGGATCCGGTTCCCCCAGGATCGCGCTGGCCGCCCCGGACGCGCGCCAGCGGTTCTCCGCCTCGCGGTAGGCGCGCAGTTCCCCGGCCGTGATCGCCTCGAAGTCCGGCTCCGGCGGCCGGACGGCGGTGGTGGTGCTGCTGGTGGTGGTACTGATGCTCCGACTCATCGTTTCCTGCTCCCCCTCCCGGCCGGTCGCCGGGTGTCGTCGCCTCAGGGCAATGCGCCATCCGCATTATGCACGCACCGCGCGCAACACTCAGTACTCGCCGAGTGCAACGCCGGGGCAAGGGTTGGCGCATCGGCTACGCTGAGCCGGACGAAAGGGGCGAGATGACTGGCCGCAGGCGATGGTCGACCGAGGAGATCCTGGACACGGCGGTGACGCTGCTGCGCACGAACGACGCCGACTCGTTCAGCGTGCGCAAACTCGCCGCGGCGCTCGGGACCGACTCGTCCAGCCTCTACCGGCACTTCCGCAACAAGACCGAGTTGCTGCGCGAGGTCGCCGACCGCGTCCTGGTGGCCGCCATGGACGGCTACCGCCCCGAGGGCTCCTGGAAGGAGCGCATCACCGCCCTGGGCCTGCGCCTGCGCGAGGCCTTCGGCGAGCAGCCCCAACTCGCCGGGATCTGGGGGCGGTACGGGTCCGGCGGCACCGGATCCCGGCTGGTCATGGAGGAGGTGCTGCAGGCCCTGCGCGCGTCCGGGCTGCCGGACCGGGAGATCCCGGCGCACTACCACCGCATCGTGGTCCTGCTGGCCGCGCTCATCTCCTCCGAGGCCGGCCTCAGCACCGTCACCCGCGAGGAGTACGAACAGGGAATGGAGCAGTTCCGCGTCGCCGTGCTGGGCGCCGACCCCGAACGCTTCCCCGCCCTCGCCCACTTCGCCCGCGACGTCCGCCCGCTCGGGGCGGACCGGCGCGCCGCGTTCGAGGAGCTCCTCGCCGCCCACCTCGCCCACGTCGAGGCCGTGATCCCCTGACGGGGCCGGCCCGCCGAGCGGGGGGCGCGGCGGGGCGGGGCCGGGGGGGGGGCTTGACCCTCCGGCCCGGGGCGCGGGGTCTGAGCGGGCGGGGGTCCGCCCGCCGACGGCTTCCTACCGCCGCAGTCGCCGTGGCGCTCGGCGAGGCGAGGACCTCATGGCCCCGAGAGGTAGCAGGCGCGGCCACCGCCGATAATGGGTTCGCAACCCGAGGCGGCCCCGGCGGCCGGCTACGGCCCTCGCCGCGCCGCGGAACCTGAGGAGCGCGCCGTGACCGATCCAGCCCCGACCGGACCCTCCGCGCCCGGAACCTCCACCGGGCCCGTCGTCGTCGGCTTCGACGGCTCGCCCGAGAGCCTCACCGCCACCGAGTGGGCCGCCCGCGAGGCGCAGCGCCGCGACCGCCCGCTGGAAGTCCTGGAGGCCTGGCCCTGGCCGAAGCGGGACGTGGTCGGCAGCGACCAGACCTACCACCGCGCCCTCGCCCACCTCGCCGACCGCGAGACCGCGCTGTCCGCCCTGGTGCCCGGCGTGCCGGTGTCCACCGCCCCGGTCTCCGCCGACCCCGTGGAGGCCCTGGAGGAGGCCTCGCACCGCGCCGCCGTGCTGGTGCTCGGCTCCCGCGGGCTGGGCACCCTGCGCGGCTTCCTGGTCGGCTCGGTCAGCCAGGAGGTGCTGCGCCGCTCCGCCTGCCCGGTGGTGCTGGTCCGCGCCCACGAGGACGAGCCGGACGGCGCCGTGACGGCCGGCATCGACCTGGCCCACCCCGCCGACCACGTGCTGGCCTTCGCCTTCCAGGCCGCCGCGCTCCGCTCCGCGCCGTTGCGGATCATCCACGTCTGGTCCCCGCCGGCCGGCAGCGAGTACATGTCCTACGGCGCCATCGGCGGCCTGGAGGGCGAGGTCTCGTCCGTCGAGTGGAGCGGCCTCGCCGAGGCGCTGGAACCCCTGCGGGCCCGGTACCCCGGTGTGGAGGTGACCGCCGACCTGGTCCGCGGCAAACCCGCCGTCGAACTCGTCGACGCGACCGCGTCGGCCCGCCTCCTCGTCCTCGGCCGCCGCCTGCGCCACCTGCCGTTCCGCCACCACCACCTCGGCCCGGTCGCCCACGCCGCGATCCACCACGTCCACTGCCCGGTCGCCGTCGTCCCCTACGGCTGAGCCCGCCCGCCGGGATGCCGCTCGGGCCGGGGCCCCTGCGCGGGTGGTTCGCCCGCATCGCGCGCATGCCTCGCCGGATCGCGGGGATACGACAGGCCCAGGGCGGCCCGTCCACGGGCGGGCCCGCTTCGAGCTCACCAACGCGACGAGAAGGAGCAGAGGAATGGGACACGGCGGCAATGTGATCGACGAGCTGATGACGGACCACCGGGAGGTGGAGGAGATGTTCGCCCGGGTCCAGGCGCTGCCGGCGGGCGACGAGCGGCGCCGCGAGGTGGCGAACGAGTTCACCATCGAGCTGGTGCGCCACTCGGTGGCCGAGGAGCAGTACCTGTACCCGGCGGTGCGGGAACACGTGCCCGGTGGCGAGGAGCTCGCCGACAAGGAGGTCGCCGACCACGCGACCGTCGAAAAGCTCCTCAAGGACCTCGAAGGCGTGGACTGCGGCGACGCCCGGTTCGGCATCCTGGTCGACCGGATCGTTTCCGAGGTCTCGGCGCACATCAGTGACGAGGAGCAGAACCTCTTCCCGGCCCTGGCCCGGGTCTGCTCGCCCGAGCAGCTGGACGAGCTCGGCGACCGGATCCGGCGGGCGAAGAAGCTCGCGCCCACCCGCCCTCACCCGAACGCGCCCGACAACAAGCTGCTCGCGGCCGGTACCGGCCTGGTGGACCGCGCCCGCGACCTCGTCACGGGGCGTGGAAAGTCCTCGTAGCGCCGGAGGCCGTCGTGGGCGGGGGCGCCCCGGGCACCCCCGCCGCGCGCCCACCCCCGCGCGAGAAAAGCCCACACCCGGGAGCGGGGCGCGCCCG
>NZ_JBHWDU010000171.1:0-6444 GCF_042734825.1 Kitasatospora sp. NPDC059648
GACAGTACTATCCGGCATCGTGTCTCACATTCCGGTGTGAGGGCACTCACCCCCCAGCCCCCGCCGCCATCACCGACAACGCCACCCGCCGTCACGCTGAGTCACAACGGCGCGGCGTCAGGGTGTGTTCGCGGACACACAGGCCCGGGAAGCGCCCGGAGGCGGGTGGCTTCAGCCGCCACCCATCACCTCGATCACGCTCCGCTATGTGGTCGACCACTCCGGAACCCACCGCATGGCCGCCCCCACAGCGACGTCCCCTTCGGCACCTGACGCCCCGGCCCCGGCCGCCGTTTCCGGGAGGCTGATCGTGGCGTCGTCGGAGTCGGGCCGGCCATTCCTCCAGGGGACGTGATGTCCGCTCCGGCCGCTACCCAGTGGGTCCGTCCGGCGGCGTCAGTCCCCCTGGGACCAGGCGGCGCTCGGCAGGGACAGGTAGACACCGAAGTCGACGAGCCCGGTCGCGGCGCGGATGCTCTCGTGGAGCGCGTCCACCCGCTCCTGCCGGTCGGCCGCCCTGCTGGCGAACCACTTCGACTTGATCTCGATCACCACCGCCAGCCCGCTGCGGTCCAGAGGGCCCAGCGACCGGAAGCGGATCTCGACGTCCCCGGGCCGCAGATCGCCGTCGTAGGGCTCCTCGGGGCACTCCACGGCCAGGGACACCAGATGCGGCAGCACCGAACCCAGTTCGCGCAGGGAGTGCTCGGGCACGGTGGGCGCATGGGTCACGTCGACGAGCGGCATGCCTGACACCCTAGTCGGAGCCGGAGTCCCCTGGACGAACGGCGGGCACCGCAGGGGCGGGTTCCCTCACTCCGCCGGGGCGTGGGTGCGTTGCGGCAGGTTCACCACCACCAGGGCCAGTCCAGCCAGGATGACGTTGCGGATCGCCGCGTCCAGGCCGTTCCACGCCTTCGACTGCCACATCGCGAACCACTCTCCGCCGATCCCGATGAACCCGGCGCCGAAGAGCACCAGCATCAGCAGCAGGCCGAGGGTGCTGAGCCGGCGCGCCGCCCCCGGACGCAGCCACCAGGCGAACGTCCCCGCCGTCAGCACCAGGGCGCTCAGCGCCTCCCAGGCGATGATCGCGACGTACGCCGCGTTCTGCAGCCCGGGTGATGTGACAGCACGCCACATCAGGTCCTCGTCGCGGAAGGTGGTGTCCATCGCCAGCACGTGCTGGACGAACTGCTGGTTGGTGGCGAAGTCGGTGACGTTCCCGAAGACCACGAGCAGCAGGTAGAGCGCGTTCGTCCCGGTGAGCACGGCCGCCGCCGCGCGCGGTGAGCCGAGCGCGAGCAGGCGGTCGCGGACGGTGGGGCTACCGGGGCTCGCGGGCGCCGGGCTTGTCGGGCGGGTGGTCGTCATGCGCAACAGGCTAGCCGCTACGGGGAGTTGGCTGGCGGATCTGGGCGGCGGCACTTCCCCGCTCAGATCACTGCGGCCAGGGCCCGTACGGGCTGCGTCGACTCGTAGGCGTGGCCGACCCGCAGGAGCACCGGCTCGCCGAGGGGGCGGGCGAGCAGTTGCAGGCCGATCGGCAGGCCCTCCGGGTCGTGGCCCACCGGGACGGTCAGGGCCGGCACCCCGGTGATGTCGGCGGGGGCGCTCAGCCGCACGTAGGCGTCGGCGATGCCCTCCACGGTGCCGTCCGGCCAGGTGACCGTCTCCTGGCCGCTCCCGACCGCGGGCACCGGGGCGCTCGGAGCGGCGATCACGTCGACCTCCGCCAGCATCCGGGCCCACTCGGCGCGCATGAGCGTGCGGGAGCGCTGGGCACGGATGTGGTCGCCGGCGCTCATCAGCCCGCCGGCCTCCAGGAGGACGCGGACGTCCTCCTGGTACAGCTCGGGGACGGTCCGCAGGGTGCCCTCGTGGTAGGCGGCGGCCTCCGGCAGCATCAGGCCCCACTGGGTGGCCCGGATGTAGCGCGTCATCGGGATGTCGACCTCGACGAGCCGGGCGCCCAGGGCCTCCAGGTGCCCGACGGCGTCCCGGACGGCGGCCTCCACCCGCGGGTGGACGTGGTCGAAGTAGTAGGTGCGCGGCAGACCGATGCGCAGGCCCGTCAGGTCCGTGCCGGGGCCGGGCCGGTAGTCGGCGGCGGGCACCGGCAACGAGGCCGGGTCGCGGGCGTCGTGTCCGGCCAGCACGGTCAGCACCAGGCCGGCGTCCTCGACGGTGCGGGTGAGCGGGCCGACGTGGTCCAGCGACCAGGACAGGGGGGTGACGCCGTGCCGGGGGACGAGGCCGTAGGTCGGCTTGAGGCCGACGACCCCGTTGAGCGCGGCGGGCACCCGGATCGACCCGCCGGTGTCGGTACCCAGGGCGAAGGTCGCGGTGCCCGAGGCGACGGCGACCGCGGAGCCGCCGCTGGAGCCGCCGGCGACCCGGGTGCGGTCCCAGGCGTTGCGGGTCTGCGGGGTGGTCAGTCCGAACGCGAACTCGTGGGTGTGGGTCTTGCCGAGCAGGACAGCGCCGGCCTCGCCCAGGCGCGCGGCGACCGTGCTGTCCGCCCCAGCGCGGTGGCCGGCGCGGACGCGGGAGCTGGCCGTGGTGGCCATCCCGTCGACGTCGATCAGGTCCTTAAGCCCCATCGGGATGCCGTGCAGCGGTCCCCGGTAGCGGCCGTGGGCCACCTCGCGCTCCGCCTCGGCCGCCGCCCGGCGCGCCCGCTCGGCGGTGACGGTGACGTAGGCGCCGAGGTGCGGCTCCACCTCCTCGATGCGGTCGAGGACGGAGTCGACCAGTTCCACCGGGGACAGCCGCCGGGCCCGGATCGCGTCCGCGGCAGCGGCGAGGGACAGCTCATACGGCTGCATCGCGGTTCTCCTGCACGGGGTGGTAGGCGGCGGCGGGCGGGACGTCCGCGAAGTCCAGTTCGCGCAGGACGGCGACGACCTGGTGGATGTGGTCGGCGACCGCGGCCACCGCGGCCTGGCGCTCGACGGGCAGGACGAGCCCGGCGCGGGCGGCCCAGCGGGCGGCCTCCGGGGGTGTGAGTGCGACGGCGGGCACGGCGGTGGTCCTTGTCTGTCGGGGCGAAGTGACGGGAGGCCTGGCCTCGTAAAGGCCAAGAAAATGCGTTAGCTGCCGGCCGGGAGTGCCGTGCCCGGCTCGGGGAGCAGCCGGTAGCGGCCGCCATCCCGGCGGACGGTGCCAGCGGTGGGGTGCGGGAAATGGGTGCCCAGGAGCAGCGCGTCGGTGTCCGCCAAGGCGTCGAGCAGCCGGGTGCGGGTGCGGACCGCCTGGACCGGGTCGGTGTCGACGCAGCTGTTCACGTGGGGGTGCGACAGCTGCACGGGGTGGTGGATGCTGTCACCGGTGATCAGCGCCCGGCGGTCGCCGCCACGCAGTTCCACGGCGACCTGCCCCGGAGTGTGGCCGGGCGCGGGGACCAGGAGGACACCCGGCGCGACCTCGACCCCTGGCCCCCGCTCGGGCACGGCCACGGGGGCGTACTGCCCGGCGTCGCGGACGGGGTGGACGGAGTCGCGGAACATCTGGGCGCGGGCGGGGTCCAGCTCGGCGGCGGCCCAGTGGTCCCATTCGGTGCGGCCGGTCAGGTAGCGGGCGTTCGGGAACGTGGGAGCCCAGTCGTCCCCGGCGGGGCGGGTGTTCCAGCCGACGTGGTCGGTGTGCAGGTGCGTGGTGATCACCAGGTCCACGGACTCGGGCGGGAACCCGGCCGCGGTCAGGCGCTCCAGGAAGTCGGTCTCCAGGCCGTTCCAGGCCGGGTTGGCGCGCGGTTTGGCGTTGCCGATGCCGGTGTCCACGACGATCCGCAGTCCGCCGGCCCGCACCGCGAAGCTGTGGCTGGCCAGGCGGGGCACCTCGCCGTCGGCGAAGTCGGGGCGCAGCCACGGCGCCTGGTCCAGTACGCCCGGGGTGGCGTCCGGCAGCAGCCAGGGGCCGGTCCGGCGCGGCAGCTCGATCTCGTCGACGCGGTGCACGGTGAGGCCGCCGAGGCTCCACCCGGTGCTCGTGGCGGGGGCGGCCGGGCGGGGCGCAGCGATGCTCATCGGGGTCCTTCCGACCGTTAAGGCGAATGCTTTGCGTTAAGCACTGTAGATGCCGCAGACTCCAAAACGCAAACCTTTAGCTTTTGGGTGTCGGAGCGGGCGCGGTGCTGCCGAGAGCCGCCGCGACCAGACCGTCGGTGTAGGCCGCCGACAGGTCCGAGGGGCGGAACAGGATCCGGTACATCAGCGGGGCGACGACGACGTCCAGCAGGGTCTCCACGGCCGGCACGGCCTCCCCCCGCCCGGCCGCGCGCACGCCGAGGGCCGTCAACTGCTCGGCTGCGTAGTCGGAGCAGCGGACCGCGTTGCCCTGCTCCGGGTCACCCAGCAGGGCGTCGCGGATGTACGTGCGCCCGGCCGCCGAGTCCATCTCTTCGGCGAACTGCGCGGTCCACGCCTCCAGGTCCGCCCGCAGGCTGCCGTGGTCGGCCGGCGGGGCGTCGGGGCGCAGCCGTTCCACGGCCACGTCGGACAGCAGTTCCCGAAGGTCCCCCCAGCGCCGGTAGACGGTGGACGGCGTCACCCCCGCGCGGGAGGCGATCATCGGAACGGTGAGCGCCTCCCGCCCCACCTCCGCCTCCAGATCGCGGACGGCCTGGTGCACGGACTGCTGGACGCGGGCGCTGCGCCCGCCGGGGCGTGTGGTCGGTCGGGAACTCATGCGCCCAGCTTAATGCGAAGGAGTTGCGTATCGCCGGGCGCCGAGCTGGCCGGCGCCGCTGCGGCGGCCCTTGGACCGGCGGTCCCGGCCACCAGGGCGATCGGGCTCAGTACCGCTGGGCCTGGACGACCCGCGGCACGAGGGCCTGGTCGCGGTCGAGCGGGCTGAAGGCCGTGGGTGTGGCCGTCGCGCCGGCCGCGAGGTCCTTGACGTTCAGGAAGGTCGTGTCGACGACCTTCCCGCTCTGGTCCGAGAACTCCACCTTGATCGCGTACGAGGCCTTGGCACGGGTGCTGTTGAGCACCGTCACCAGCGCCGCGTTGAAGTCCGCCGCCTGCGCCTTCGGCAGCCC
Source organism: Kitasatospora sp. NPDC059648 (assembly GCF_042734825.1). NCBI lineage: Bacteria > Bacillati > Actinomycetota > Actinomycetes > Kitasatosporales > Streptomycetaceae > Kitasatospora > Kitasatospora sp. NPDC059648. The sequence goes on from NZ_JBHWDU010000171.1 coordinate 5,042, forward strand.
CGTGATCGTGACGTCCGACATCGCGTTCCCCGCGCCCTGCGTCTTCTCCAGCACGGCCTCCGATTCGGAGCGTCCGGCGGCGATCTGCGCCGAGACGGAAGCCTCGAACGAGGCCGCCGCCGCCGACGCCGAGGCCGCGGCGGCCGACACGGACTCCAGCACCGACGCCTTCGCCGAGGCGAGCGCCGAGGGGAGCTGCCCGGAGAAGGAGCTCACGTCCGGCCGGCTCGGACTCGCCGTCGCCGAAGAGCCTGACGAGCCGGACGAGGAGGAGCAGCCGGCAGCCACCAGAACCGCGCACCCGAGCGCGGCCGCTGCCAGCGCCGTCCGCCGGTACGCGCCAGCCGCCGCGGGACCAGCATGGAGCAACCTAGCCATCAGAATCCGCCTCCGTGTCGTCGGCCGAACCACCGGCGGTCCGGACCTGCCCTTCAACCATCGGCGCGCGGCCGCCGGATCTTGCGCGGCCCGGGCGTGCATTCACCCGGTCCGCAGAATCCGGCACCGGCGGCCCGCACCCGGCCCCGGCCCGGGCGTCGCCCGGACGCGGCGCAGGGCGGCGACCCCGGTGCCGGATTCTGCGGACCGCCGTGTCAGAGCGCCGTGGCCCTCGCGCGCCCTCGCGCTCGATGCCGCACTGGAAACCGCACTCACCACCGCGCCCCCGGCCACGGGCACCGAACTGCCCCTGCGGGACACGGAGACGGCCCTGCTGCGCGACTGGCTGCTGAACCGGCTGCCGACCGCCGAAAGGGCGGACGGGCTGGTGGATCGGCGGCGGCTCAGACCTCCTCCTCCATGCCGATGGCCTCTTCGAGCGCCGTGCGGGCGTCGCCCGGGTCCCGCTCGTCGATCTGCCGCAACAGGGCGGTGGCGATCGCGTTGAGCTTGCGCTGGACGGCGTGCTCCGCGCGGCGTTCGGCGTTCTTCAGCAAGGTCAGGAGCAGCAGGTTGAGCGCGGTCATGACGTCCCCGACCAGGATCTGCCACTCCAGGGACAGTCCTGCCGCGTGGACGGCCGCGAAGGCGAGCACCAGGAGTACGCAGAAGATGTAGAAGAGCGGGGAACTGGTGAGGTTCGAGGCAGCTTCCGCGAACCGTTCGAACCGGCCCCGTCCTTCACGACTGCGCTCGGACGGATGACGCAGAGTCATGGTCCCGTGTCCTCCCGGTCTACTGCTGCACGGCCGATCCGCCGCCGGATGCACGGCCGGCCTTCGCCAGCGTCCCCGCCCGGCCTGCCGTCCGCACGCGCTGCTGAGCCGACGGGCACCACCCTGCCACCCGGCCGGGCGGCGCCGGGTCCGCGCCCGGCCGTACGGCGGCCACCGCATCACCGCGGCCGTCCGCCACCGGTGATCAGCCGGCGGCGACCGGCGCCCCGGTCCCGGCGGGGTCTGCTC
>NZ_JBHWDU010000172.1:0-6176 GCF_042734825.1 Kitasatospora sp. NPDC059648
CAGCCCCAGGAGCGCCTACGCGCCGTCCTCACCGACGCGGGCGCCACCGTCGCCGTCACCGACCGCGACCACCCCGCCCTGGCCGGGCTGACCACTCTCCCGGTCGGCAACGAGACCGCCGACAACCTCGAACTGAACATCCATGCCCACCAGTTGGCATACGTGATGCACACCTCGGGCTCGACCGGCACCCCCAAGGGCATCGGCATCACCCACCGCTCCGTCGTCGACCTCTCCCTCGGCGGGGCGTTCAGCCTCGACGGCCACGCGCGAGTGGCCGTGCACTCGCCGACCGCCTTCGACGCCTCCACCTACGAACTCTGGACCCCCCTGCTCTCCGGCGGCCGCCTCGTCATCGCCCCACCCGGACGCCTCGGCATCACCGAGCTGGCGGACGTGCTGGGCCGGCAGCAGGTCTCCGGCGCCTTCATCACGGTCGGACTCTTCAACGTGCTGGCCGCCGAGGCCCCGCAGTCCTTCGCCGGAATGCGGGAGGTCTGGACGGGCGGGGACATCGCCTCGCCCGCCGCCATGCGCCGGGTGCTGGAGACCTGCCCGGGCCTGCGGCTGGTGCACGTCTACGGGCCCACGGAGAGCACGACCTTCGCCACCCGCCGCTCGATGACCTCCCCCGACGCCGTACCGGCGGCCGTGGTGCCGATCGGCAGCCCGCTGCCCAACACCCGGGCCTACGTGCTGGACGCCGGGCTGCGCCCGGTGCCGGTGGGCGTCCCCGGCGAGCTGTACCTGGCCGGGGACGGCCTCGCCCGGGGTTACGTCGGCCGGCCGTTCCTGACCGCCGAGCGCTTCGTCGCCTGCCCTTTCGGCGAGCCCGGCGCCCGGATGTACCGCACCGGCGACATCGCCCGCTGGACCACCACGGGCGAACTGGAGTTCGTCGGTCGAGCGGACGACCAGGTCAAGGTCCGCGGCTTCCGGATCGAACTCGGCGAGGTCGAGGCCGCGTTCGCCGCCCACCCCGGAGCCGGCCAGGTCGCCGCACTGGTCCGCGAGGACCGGCCGGGCGACAAGCGCCTCGTCGCCTACGCGACCGGCGGGGCCACCCCCGAGGAACTGCGCGCCTTCGTCGCCGAGCGCCTGCCCGCCTACATGCTGCCCGCCGCGATCGTCGCCCTCGACGCGCTGCCGGTCACCCCCAACGGCAAGGTCGACCGCCGCGCCCTGCCCGCCCCCGACTACAGCGGCGCCGAGGGCCGCGCGCCCCGCACCGAAGCCGAGCGCTCCCTGTGCGAACTCTTCGGCGAGGTCCTCGGGTTGGCGACGGTGAGCATCGACGACAACTTCTTCGACCTCGGCGGGCACTCCCTCCTCGCCACCAAGCTGGTCAGCCGCATCCGCACCGCGCTCGGCGCGGAGCTGCCGATCCGCACCCTCTTCGACCACCCCACCGTGGCCGCCCTGGCCACCGCGCTGCCCGACACCGGGCCGGCCCGCCCGGCCCTGCGGCCCGCCGACCGGCCCGCACTCGTCCCACTCTCCCCCGCCCAGCAACGACTTTGGTTCATCGAGCAGTTCGAGGGGCCGAGCGCGCTCTACAACACGCCCGTCGCGGTCCGGCTGACCGGCGCGGTCGACCTCTCCGCCCTTGACCGGGCGGTGCGGGACGTGGTGGCCCGGCACGAGGTGCTGCGCACCCTCGTCCCCACCACCGACGGGCAGCCGCACCAGCTGGTCACCGAGGACCCCCGGCCGCCGTTGCGCGCCGTGCCGGTGGCCACCGAGGAGGAACTGCGCACCGCCCTGGCCGAGGCCGGCGGGCAGGTCTTCGACCTCGCGACCGAACTCCCCGTCCGCTGCACGCTGTTCTCCCTGCCGAACGAGGAGCACGTGCTGCTGGTGCTGATGCACCACATCGCCGGCGACGGCTGGTCCGTCGCCCCGCTCTTCCGCGACCTCGCCGCCGCCTACCGGGCCCGCACCGCCGGCGCCGCACCGGACTGGCGGCCACTGCCCGTCCAGTACGCCGACTACGCCCTCTGGCAGCGCGAACTGCTCGGCACCCAGGAGCGGCCCACCGCCCTGCTGACCGGGCAGCTCGCCCACTGGCAGCGGATCCTGGCCGACGCCCCGGAGGAGCTGGCCCTGCCCTACGACCGCCAGCGCCCGGCCCGGCCCAGCCATCGCGGCGGACTGGCGCAGGCCGCCGTCAGCGCCGAACTCCACTGCGCCCTCAGCGAGTTGGCAGCCGCGCAGCACGCCAGTCTGTTCATGGTCCTGCAGGCCGCCGTCGCCACCCTCTACACCCGCCTCGGCGCCGGCACCGACCTGCCGCTCGGCACCCCCGTCGCGGGACGCGGTGACGTCGCCCTGGACGACCTGGTCGGCTTCTTCGTCAACACCCTGCTGCTGCGAACCGACACCTCCGGCAACCCGACCTTCCGCGAGCTGCTGGAGCGCGTCCGCCGCACCGACCTGGACGCCTTCGACCACCAGGACATCCCCTTCGAGCGCATCGTCGAGCAGCTCAACCCGACCCGCACCCCGGGCCGCCACCCGCTCTTCCAGACCCTGGTCGCCCTGGAGGGCCGCGCCTCGGTGCCCGCCGCCTTCGGCGAACTGACCTGCGCAGAGCACCCCTTCGAACTCGACGTGGCCAAGTTCGACCTGTCCTTCCGCTTCACCGAGCAGGGCCCCCGGGCGGGCCTGACGGTGGCCGTCGAGTACGCGACCGACCTGTTCGACGCCGCCACCGGCACCGCCCTCGCCGAACGGCTGCTGCGCGTTCTGCGCACCGTCGCGGCCGAGCCCGACACTCCGATCGGCGGCATCGACGTCCTCGCCCCGGCCGAGCGCGAGCAGCTGCTCACCGGCTGGAACGACACCGCCGTGCCCGTCCCGGACGCCACCCTGCCGGAGCTGTTCGAGGCCCGGGCAGCCGCCACCCCCGACGCCGTCGCCCTGGTCTCCGGCGCGGGGCGCCTGAGCTACGCCGAACTGGACTCCCGGGCCGAGCACCTGGCCGTCCAGCTGGCCGAGGCCGGGGTCGGCGCCGACACACCGGTGGTCCTGCTGATGGACCGCTCCGCCGAGCTGGTGACGGCGATCCTCGCGGTCACCAAGTCCGGCGGCACCTACGTCCCGCTGGACGACCGGCACCCGGCCGAGCGGCTGCGGCAGATCACCGCCGAGACCGGCGCGGCGCTCGTCCTGGTCGACCCCGCCCACCAGGACCACCAGCTGGCCGCCGACGCCCCCTGCCCCGTCCTGGCGCTCACCGAGGGCTGGTTCGACGGCCCGCACCGCCGGCGTACCCACCGCACCGCGCCGCACCCGGAGCAGCTCGCCTACGTGATGTTCACCTCCGGCTCCACCGGCAGGCCCAAGGGCATCGCCATCACCCACCGGGACGTGGTGCAGCTCGCCTCGGACCCGTGCTGGCAGCACCCCGACGGGCTGCGGGTCCTCTTCCACGCCCCGCACGCCTTCGACGCCTCGACGTACGAGCTGTGGGCCCCGCTGCTCTCCGGCGGCCAGGTGGTCGTCGCACCGCGGGGTGACCTGGACGCCGCCGCCATCCGCGGGCTGGTCCGGGCCCACCGGCTCACCCATGTGCACGTCACCGCGGGGCTGTTCCGCGTGATCGCGGAGGAGGAGCCGGGCGTCTTCGACGGTGTGCGCGAGGTGCTGACGGGCGGGGACGTGGTCTCCGCGCCCGCCGTCCGCCGGGTGCTGGCGGCCGTCCCGGGTATCCGGGTACGGGTGCTCTACGGCCCGACCGAGATCACCCTCTGCGCGACCCAACTGCCGCTCCCCTCGGCCGAGTCGGTACCGGACGTGGTGCCGATCGGCCGTCCCATGGCCAACACCCGCACGTACGTCCTGGACGACGCCCTCCAGCCCGTCCCGGCCGGGGTGCCCGGCGAGCTGTACATCGCCGGCGCCGGCCTCGCCCGCGGCTACGTGGCCCGCCCGGACCTCACCGCCGAGCGCTTCGTCGCCTGCCCCTACGGCGAGCCCGGCACCCGGATGTACCGCACCGGCGACACCGTACGCTGGAACGCGGACGGCGTACTGGAGTTCCTCGGCCGCGCCGACGACCAGGTCAAGATCCGCGGCTTCCGCATCGAACTCGCCGAGGTGGAGGCCGCCTTCACCGCCCACCCCGGCGTCGGCCAGGCCCTCGCCCTCGTCCGCGAGGACCAGCCCGGCGACAAGCGCCTCGTCGCCTACGTCACCGGCACGGCCACCCCCGGCGAACTGCGCGCCTTCGCCACCGAACGCCTGCCCGCCTACATGCTCCCGGCCGCGGTCGTCACCCTCGACGCCCTGCCGGTCACCCCCAACGGCAAGGTCGACCGCCGCGCCCTGCCCGCCCCCGACTACTCCGGCACGCCGGAAGGCCGGGCGCCCAGGACGGCCCGGGAGCAGAGCCTGTGCGAGCTGTTCGCCCAGGTGCTCGGCCTGGCCACGGTCAGCATCGACGACGGCTTCTTCGACCTGGGCGGGCACTCCCTGCTCGCCACCAAGCTGGTCAGCCGCATCCGCTCCGCCCTCGGCGTCGAGATGTCGATCCGCACCCTCTTCGACCACCCCACGGTCGGTGAGCTGTCCGACGCGCTGCCCGCCGCCCGCAAGGCCCGGCCCGCCCTCAGGCCGATGCGCCGGCCCGGCAGCCCGTCGTAGGTCACCCGCGCCGCCGGCCGTCCCCGGTGGTCCGACCGCCAAGTCCCCGCTCAGCACGTCACCCGCCGGAGGCAGACCTTGATCCCGTTGTCGTTCGCGCAGCAGCGGCTGTGGTTCATCGAACAGCTCGAAGGCCCCAGCGCGCTCTACAACACCCCGTTCGCGGTCCGGCTGACCGGCAAGATCGACGCCGCCGTCCTCTCCATGGCCCTGCGTGACGTGCTCGCCCGGCACGAGGTGCTGCGCACCACCTTCCCGGCCACCGACGGCCGGCCGCGGCAGTCGATCGCCGAGCCGGACAGCCCCGCCGTCGCGTCCGTCGAGGTCGCCTCCGTGGCGGTGGCCGACGAAAGCGAGCTGACCGCGGAAGTGGACCGGGCGGTGCGGCACGTCTTCGACCTCGCGGCCGAACTGCCCGTCCGCTGCACGCTGTTCTCGCTCTCGGCCGAGGAGCACGTGCTGCTGGTGCTGATGCACCACATCGCCAGCGACGCCTGGTCCGTCCCGCCGCTCTTCCGCGACCTGGACGCCGCCTACCGGGCCCGCCGCGCCGGTGCCGAGCCGCGGTGGGCTCCGCTGCCCGTCCAGTACGCCGACTACACCCTGTGGCAGCAGGAGGTGCTCGGCACCGAGGACGACCCGGAGAGCGTGCTCGCCACCCAACTCGCCCACTGGCAGGGCGTTCTGGCCGATGCCCCCGAGGAGCTGGCCCTCCCCTACGACCGGCCGCGGCCGAACGCGCCGAGCCGTCGCGGCGGCGCCGCCGACCTCACCCTGGACAGCGAACTGTACGCCGGGCTCACCGAGTTGGCGTCGGCGGAGCGCGCGAGCCTGTTCATGGTGCTGCAGGCCGCGGTGGCCGCGCTGTACACCCGGCTCGGGGCGGGCACCGACCTCCCGCTGGGCACGGCCGTGGCCGGACGCACCGACGAGGGCCTCGACGACCTGGTCGGCTTCTTCGTCAACACTCTCGTCCTGCGGACCGACACCTCCGGCGACCCGAGCTTCCGCCGGCTGCTGGAGCGCGTGCGACAGCTCGACCTGGACGCCTTCGACCACCAGGACATCCCCTTCGAGCGCCTGGTCGAGCAGCTCAACCCGGCCCGGACCCCGGCCCGCCATCCGCTGTTCCAGACCATGGTGACACTGGACAGCGACGAGGACCTCCCCTCCGACTTCGCCGGGCTCACCTGCCGGGAGCACCTCCTCGACCAGCGGCTGGCCAAGTTCGACCTGTCCTTCGCCTTCGTCGAGCAGCACGACGCCGACGGTGTCGCCAACGGCCTGGGCGGAGCCGTGGAGTACGCGGCCGACCTGTTCGACCACGCCACCGCGGCCACGCTGGGCGAGCGTTTGGTCCGGGTCCTGCGGTCGGCGGCCGCCGACCCCGACGCGCCGCTCAGCACGATCGAGATCCTCGGCCCGGCGGAGCGGGAACAGCTGGTGTCCGGCTGGCACGGGCCCGTCGCCGAGCTGCCGTCGGCCGCGGTGCCGGAGCTGTTCGAGGCCCGTGCCGCCGCGACGCCGGAGGC
>NZ_JBHWDU010000173.1:0-6150 GCF_042734825.1 Kitasatospora sp. NPDC059648
ACGCGTCCCCACCGACGACAACGACTGACAGCGAGACCACGACTGGCCCTCAACTGAACCGTTGGAACCGGCCCGTTTTCAGCCGTCGCCGACAGTGACGGCTTGGAGTGAGCCAGGGCCCGCGGGCGCTGGCAGCGGCGGGCGCACACGCGGGACCCCTATCCCGACGCTGGCTGCCGGCTTCACGGCATCCACCCGAGGGTGGACGACCCTCAGATGTGGGGCGCCCTACCCTGCGGGAGTGCAGACAGGCAGATGGCGGCGTCGTGTCGATCCGCTGGTGACGGACACGGCCCTGGCGTGCGTTCTGGCGGTTGTCACCGTCGTCTACGCTCGGCAGAGTTTCGCAGCCCGCTACCAGAGCGAGGGATGGCCGCCCTTCGGCCTTCTCGCCGTCGCGCTCAGCCTTGCGGTGAACCTTCCCCTGGCAGTGCGCCGTCGGGCTCCATGGCTGGTGTTCGCCGTCTCACACGGGGCGTTCGCGCTCTATACCGCGGCGGGATTCCAGCCGTCGGTGAACCTGTGGGCGCCTCTGCTCGCCTGCTACACGGTGATCGCGCGGGAACCCGCGGGCCGTGCGGCCTGGGCGGCCGCGGTGACGGCCGCGGCGTGGACAGGCAGCGGCCTGGCGGCGCACCTGTCGCCCGAGCTGTCGGTGGCGCAGGCGGCGATCGCGGTCGGCGTCGTCTGGGCCTTCGCCACCGGCAGCCGACGACTGGCTCAACACAATGCCCAACTGGCCGAGCTGACCGCACAACTGGAACGAGAACAGGAGCTGCGCGCCCGGCACGCGATCACCGAGGAAAGGCTGCGCCTCGCCCGGGAACTCCATGACGTCGTCGCCCATCATCTGTCGGCGCTCGCGGTCCAGGCGGGCCTGGCCGACTTCGTGTTCACTTCCGACCCCGCGGCCGCCCGCCAGGCGGTGGTGTCGATCGGGGAGAGCAGTCGGCAGGCCCTGGAGGAGATGCGCGGGCTGCTCCACGTGCTGCGCGAAGGCACCGGTCCCGGCGACGCCGACCACCTCTACCGGCCATCACCCGGCCTGACGCGCCTGGATGAACTGGTGGAACGCGCCCGCTCGGCCGGTTGCGAGGTGTCCCTGTCTCTGTCGGGGCCCCGGCGCGCTTTGCCCCAGGGTGTGGACCTGTGCGCGTACCGGATCATTCAGGAAGCGCTGACCAACACCATCAAGCACGCCGGTCCCGAGGCCCGGGTCACCGTGAGTCTGGAGTTCGGTACGAACCATCTGGCGGGGCAGGTGACCGACGAAGGCGGAAAGGCACCAGCCGCCTTGCCCTCCAGCGGCATCGGCTTGCTCGGGATGCGTGAGCGGGCCAGACTCTACGGCGGGTCGCTGCGGGCCGGTCCCCGGGCCACGGGAGGGTTCGAGGTCGTCTTCACCCTGCCGCTGGCCCCGCTCGACACAGCCGGGGACAGCTGAGACTGCCTGGTATCTCACAAGGGGGAGGTCGCGATGACACGGCTGCTCGTCGTGGACGACCAGATACTCATTCGGGCCGGGCTCGCAGCCCTGGCCACGGCCGCGCCCGGCTTCGAGGTCGTCGGTCAGGCCGCCACGGGCGAGGAAGCCGTCGACCTGGCAGGGGCACTTCGCCCGGACGTGATCCTCATGGACATCCGCCTGCCGGGCATCAGCGGAATCACCGCCCTGGAGTACATTCTGGCCCAGGCCGTCGATCCCAAGCCGAAGATCGTCATGCTGACCGTCTTCGACCTCGACGAATACGTCTACGCCGCGCTCAGGGCCGGCGCCAGTGGCTTCCTCCTGAAAGACACTCCGCCTGAACGCCTCCTGGCCACCGTCACCCTGATCGCCGACGGTGAGATGCTCTTCGCCCCGACCGTCACCCGCCGGCTCATCGAGACCTTCGCTCCCCAGCCGACCGAACCACGGCAGCACCCGGCATCCCTCACCGAACTCACCGCCCGGGAAACCGACGTCCTTCACCTCGTCGGACAGGGCCTCACCAACGAACAGATCGCCCAGCACCTGGTGGTGAGCATCGCCACCGTCAAGACCCACCTCAATCGGGTGATGTCCAAACTCGGCCTGATCAGCCGCGCCCAAGCCGTCGTCATCGCCTACGAGAGCGGCCTGGTCGTACCGCGGCAGCACACGCACCACACCCCGTGGGCGAGTGGCGCGCGCCATGTGACCACGGAACCCGGCCCGTGACCGGCACCCTTGTGGCAGCGGGCGTCCACTGGCACCGCCCGCTGCCCGTCCTCCGCGGCCCACCGCCGCCCGCCACCGCACGGCAGCCATCCCCTTTGCGCCTTCAGCAGCTCGGCCCTGGCCGCGGCACCGCGGAAAATCGGTTCCCCGATCCAGCGGTGCGGATTACCAGTTCTTCCCGAGGCCCCAGGTGCCGCTCAGCCCGCCATGCCCGGCGCAGTACACGTAGGAGCCCCGCCGGTCGCCGGCCCAGCGCTCGACACCGTAGCTGGAGAAGCCGTCGTTGCACACACCGAAGGCGTAGTACCGCTTGGTCGGCCCATTGCCGTCGCACCATCCGCCGCCGGTGTTCCGATCGTGCCAGTAGTGGCACTTGCCGCCCCACGACTTCGCCCCGCTGTCGACGGCCGCTGCCGCCGGGAACGCCGAGAGGACACCAGCCCCCGAGCCCAGGACCATCAGGGCGAGGACGGCCAAGACGCGTACCCGAATACTCTTCGCGCGCTTCATGGATCGGTACCTTCCACTCGTCGAGGCGCCCGGTGCGCCCGAGCGGTTCGAGGCTAGGCGCGCAGCATCAGCCAGTCGTCCACCGCACGGTTGAGCCGCCCCGTCCAACCTGGGATGGACGCCGGTCGCAGCCTCCTGTCGGCGACGGTGCGTTGTGCGGCGGCCAGGCCGCGATGGTGGGCCCATCCCACCCCCGCTCCGGGGTGGCGCCCCTTGGAGGCGGTGCAGCAGCCGCAGGTGGTCGGCCTTCGCCTTCTCCTAATCCGAGGGGAGCCGCTTGGCTTCGGGGCGGGCGCTCTTGCGGCCGGCCTCCAGGACCGGGGCGACGGGCGGCAGGCCTCGTGGCCAGTCGGCGGGTAGACGGTCGGCCACGGCCGCAGGTCGTACGTGCAGGCGCCCTGACGGCGCAGCGAGGCCTTGGGGCCGCCTTGGCGGGGACTGCTACCGATGCCGGCGGTGCGCACGTGTCACTCACGAGCGACGCGGCAGGCCCTTGATTCCGCCGGTCAGTTCACGCACGACCTTACCCATGCCATGGCCAAGTCCCGCTCCCTCATAAAACGGCGGCGTAACTGAGGTCGACCAGGGTGATTCCAAGGTCTTCCCGGCTGCCCAGCGGCGGATCGGTGCCGGGTTGGTGAGGGTTGGTGGCGAGGTCGATCAGGGCATCGGTGCCGGCGACGATGCCGGACTTCCCACCTCGGTGGCGCAGTCGGCGACGGCGCCGGCCCACCCTTCGCGCCGTCGCTGCCAGCTGTCGCCCAGGCCGCGGCCAGTGGCCCGGGGCCCAGCGCCAGCTCGGACACCGGCACGAACCTGGCTGGAGCGACCGGAGCGACCAGAGCGGCGGGTTGGTCGACGACGGCTGTCACAGCCAGAGGACAACGAGCGCCCGGACGCCCGCGCGGAGCTCCAGGCCGCCGCCGAAGCCAGGTCCCGCCGATCACAGGTTCTGCAGGTAGGCGGTGTGGACCGTGAAGGCTGCTTGTTCGGGGGTGACGTGGAGCATCGCTTCCTGGGTGTGGACGTCACCGATGAAGTAGCCCTCGTACACCGCCACCCCTTCTCGCCGATGCCGGCCAGGCCGCGCTCGACCCAGCCGACCTGATGCCCCTCGCCGAGGACGAGGAAGACATCCGGGTTGACCGTCCAGCCAGCCAGCGCCCACCAGTCACCGAACCGCCCCGCATCGAGGGCGACGCGCACGTCACTCGGGGGCAGGCGGCGGTGCATCGGGTCGGCCGGGACCGGGAGCTCAGTGGGCGGCTCCGGCGAGGCCGGGGTGGGCGCAGCGAGTGCGGGCCGGGGGGCGGTCTGCTGCTGGGCGAGGCGCTGGTCGACCAGGTCGCGCAGCCGCTCACCGCCGGGCGGGGTTTCGCCCCGGGGCGCAACGGGCGCCGTGACGGCGGGCGGCGCAGAGGGCGCCGTTTCCCCGTTGCCTTCTTTGTGGCCCTGAAACGGGGCTCCTGGCCTCCCGGTCCGGCATGACTGTTGCCCCCTGTCGATCGCATGAGATCACATGACCTGGGGGGTGGTGTCACCGGGCCCGGAGCACCGTATGACCGCTGATGAGAGGCCTGACCGGCACCCGGCCGAGCGCAACGCGCGGCCGCTGACGGGTGCCGGGTCTGCGTAACGTGGATGCGCGCGAACGGTGCCGAAGGGCGAGGCCGGGACGGTGAACGACCCTCGGGGTTCGGTGTTCGACACGAGTGACATCGCGGTCTTCCTCGGCCTGGACGTCAGCAAGGGCGACCACCACGGCCACGGCCTGACCACCGCCGGCAAGACCGTGTTCGACAAGCGGCTGCCCAACAGCGAACCGAAACTGCGGGCCGTCTTCGACAAACTCACCGCCAAGTTCGGCCGCGTCCTGGTCATCGTCGACCAGCCCGCCTCGATCGGAGCCCTGCCACTCGCCGTGGCCCGCGACTCCGGCTGCGAGGTCGCCTACCTGCCCGGCCTGGCCATGCGCCGCATCGCCGACCTCTACCCCGGCGAAACCAAGACCGACGCCCGCGACGCCCACGTGATCGCGGACGCCGCCCGCACCATGCCCCACACCCTGCGCGCCCTCGAACTCGCCGACGAGACCGCGGCCCAGCTCACCGTCCGGACCGGCTTCGACCAGGACCTCGCCGCCGAGGCCACCCGCACCAGCAACCGCCTGCGCGGCCTGCTCACCCAGTTCCACCCCTCCCTCGAACGCGTCCTCGGCCCGCGCCTGGACCACCCCGCCGTCACCCACCTGCTCGAACAGCACGGCTCCCCGGCCGCCCTGCGCAAAGCCGGCCGACGAAAACTCGTCAGCCTGATACGCCCGAAGGCCCCGCGCATGGCCGAACGCCTGGTGGACGAGATCTTCGACGCGCTCGACGAGCAGACCGTCGTCGTCCCGGGCACCACCACCCTGGACACGGTGGTGCCCTCCCTGGCCCGCTCGCTCGCCGCCGTCCACGAACAGCGCCGAGCCGTCGAAGCCCAGATCAGCGAACTGCTGGAGACCCACCCTCTTTCCAAGGTCCTGACCTCGATGCCCGGAGTCGGAGTCAGGACCGCCGCCACCCTGCTGGTCACCGTCGGCGACGGCACCAGCTTCCCCACCGCCGCCCACCTGGCCTCCTACGCCGGCCTCGCCCCGGCGACCAAGTCCTCCGGATCCTCCATCCACGGCGAACACGCCCCCAGGACCGGCAACCGGCTCCTGAAACGAGCCATGTTCCTCTCCGCGTTCGCCGCCCTCCACGACCCCGACTCCCGCGCCTACTACGACCGCCAGCGAGACCGCGGCAAGACCCACACCCAAGCCCTCCTCCGCCTCGCCCGCCAACGCATCAGCGTCCTGTTCGCCATGCTCCGAGACGGCACCCTCCACGAGACCCGCACCCCCGAAACCGCGCCAGCATGACCCGCGCAGCCTTGACGAAAGACATAGAGGCACCCCCCGGGGGAGGAACCTGCGCCGCAACGGCCTGCGGCCGGTCGAGGGCAGGGCCGGTCGGCGGGGGAGTTTCGCCCCGGGGAGCAACGGGCGCGGGCCGGTCCTCGAGGGCGGTGCCGCCGGTCGCCGGAGCCGATACGCGCCCGGCCGCCGGCACCGGCGCCTCCGCGCTCGGGGAGGTACCGGACGAGCAGCGCCGCCAGGGCCCAGGGGTCGCCGTTGCCGACCACCAGTCGGGGAGACGTCGGCGACCTCCTGGTGGTCGTCGGCGACGTCCTGGTGGTGGTACTCAATCGGGAGGAGTCGCGCTCCGGCGGTATCGGCCTGGTTCTCGGCGGCGGCAGGGCCTCGTGGTTGACCCCGAGATCATCGGCCACCGAGCGAATCGCGCGACCCGGCTCCGATGACGGCGGCCATGAAAAGCTCCCCATAGGCGGCCATATAGGGCCCCACTGATGGCCAGCGGATTCCCCGCGGACGGCCAGATATCTCCCCGCTC
>NZ_JBHWDU010000174.1:0-5862 GCF_042734825.1 Kitasatospora sp. NPDC059648
AGGGTGCAAAACGGACAGTACTATCCGGCATCGTGTCTCACATTCCGGTGTGAGGGCACTCACCCCCCAGCCCCCGCCGCCATCACCGACAACGCGACCCCCCGTCACACTGGGTCACCACGCCGGGGGCGGCACTGAGACCGCCGCCACACCACCGGGTCCGCCGTCGGCCGCGCCGCCACCGCGCTACGCGCTACGCGCCGAGCGTTCCGGATGCGTCAGGTTGGCCCCGCTGCGGGGGTCGAAGAGATGGATCCGGGCCGTATCGACCCGCAGCTCCAGCGGGGCGCCCTCGGCGGCGCGGGTGGCGGGGTCGAGCCGCGCCACGACGCGCTGCTCCCGCATGCCGGTGTCGGCCCGGCCCGAGTCAGCGGCGAGTTCCGCGAGTTCCGCGAGCCCCTCCGCCGGCGCGGGGCCGCCCTCCTGCCCGAAGTGGACGTAGACGTCCGAGCCCACGGACTCCCTGACGTCGACGGTGACGGTGACGGTGACCCCGCCGTTGTGCTCGGCCAGCGCGGCGTCCTCGAAGTCCTCGGGGCGGATCCCGACGATCAGCTCGCGCGGGGCGTCCGCGTGTTCCAGGGCGCGCCGGGTGCGGTCTTCCAGCGGCAGCGCGCCCAGCGAGGTGCGCAGCATCTGCTGCTCCAGTGCGGCGCCCAGGAGGTTCATGCCGGGCGAGCCGATGAACCCGGCGACGAAGAGGTTCACCGGCTCGTCGTAGAGACGCTGCGGCGAGCCGACCTGCTGGACGACCCCTGCCCTCATGACGACCACCCGGTCGCCGAGCGTCATCGCCTCGACCTGGTCGTGGGTGACGTACACAGTGGTGGTGCCCAGGCGGCGCTGGAGTGCGGCGATCTGGGTGCGCATCTGGACCCGGAGCTTGGCGTCGAGGTTGGAGAGCGGCTCGTCCATCAGGAAGGCCTTGGGTTCGCGGACGATCGCCCGTCCCATCGCGACCCGCTGGCGCTGCCCGCCGGAGAGATGGGCGGGCTTGCGGTCGAGGTGCTGGGTCAGGTCCAGGATGCGGGCGGCCTCCTCGACCTTGGCGGCGATGGTCGCCTTGTCCGCCTTGGCCAGGCGCAGCGCGAAGCCCATGTTGTCGCGCACGCTCATGTGCGGGTAGAGGGCGTAGCTCTGGAAGACCATCGCGATGTCGCGGTCCTTGGGCGCGCGGTCGTTGACGACCTGCCCGGCGATGCGCAGGGTTCCGGCCGTGATCTCCTCCAGACCGGCGATCATGTTGAGCGTGGTGGACTTGCCGCAGCCGGAGGGGCCCACCAGGATGACGAACTCGCCGTCGGCGATGGTGAGGTTGACGTCGCGCACGGCGAGGGCGCCGTCAGGGTAGCGCTTGGTGATGCCGTCGAGGACGATCTCGGCCACGGTCCGCCTTCCTGGTCCGCCGGGTGGGGCGGTCTCATCCTTTGACTGCGCCGGCGGTGAGGCCGGCGACGATGCGGCGCTGGAACAGCAGTACGAAGATCACGATCGGAATCGTGATGACCACGGCGGCGGCCGCGATCGAGCCGGTCGGCTGCTCGAACTGCGAGCTGCCGGTGAAGAAGGCGATGGCGGCCGGTACCGTCCGGGCGGCGGTCGTGGAGGTCAGCGAGATCGCGAACAGGAAGTCGTTCCAGCAGAAGATGAAGACCAGGATGGCGGTGGTGAGCACGCCCGGCGCCGCCAGCGGTGCGATGACCAGCCGGAACGCCTGCCAGGGCGTCGCGCCGTCGACCCTGGCCGCCTTCTCCAGGTCCCAGGGGATCTCGCGAAAGAACGCCGAGAGCGTGTAGATCGCCAGCGGGAGCGAGAAGGTCATGTACGGGATGATCAGCCCGGCCCAGGTGTCGAAGAGGCCGAGCACCCGTTCGATGTTGAACAGCGGGGAGACCAGCGAGATCGGCGGGAACATCGCGATCAGCAGGGAGATCCCGATCAGCAGCCGTTTGCCGGGGAAGCGCAGCCGGGCGACCGCGTAGGCCGCCATCGTGCCCAGCAGGACGGCGACGGTGGTGGCGATTGCCGCGATCCCGATCGAGTTCACCAGGGCCCGGGTGAACTCCGAGGTCTCGAAGATGCCGCGGTAGTTGGCCCAGGTCCACTTCCGCGGCACGAGGGCGCCGTCGGTGAGGGTGGCCGGGTCCTTGAAGGAGAGCGCCACGATCCACCACACCGGGAACAGCGCGTAGAGGACGACCGCCAGATCGGCGATCGCCCAGCCGCTCAGGGCCCGGGTCCGGCGGGCGCTCATAGACGCTCCGGTTCGGTGCCCGGCGCGGCCGTGCCGAACAGCTTGACGAAGACCACGGCGATAAGCGCCACGCAGACGAAGATCAGGACGGAGATCGCCGAGCCGATGCCGAGGTTGAGCGCGGTGAAGAGGTTGTCGTAGCCGAGGATCGAGACCGAGCCGGTGCCGTTGGAGCCGCCGGTCAGCACGTAGATGTTGTCGAAGATCCGGAAGGCGTCCAGGGTGCGGAAGAGCAGGGCGACCAGGATCGCCGGTTTCATCAGCGGCAGGATCACCAGGCGCAGCCGCTGCCCGGGGGTCGCGCCGTCCACCATCGCCGCCCGGAGGGTCTCCTCGGGCACCAGCGCGAGGCCCGCGAGCAGGAGCAGGGCCATGAACGGGGTGGTCTTCCACACCTCGGCGAGGACGATCAGCCCGATGGCAGGCCACTGCTCCGTCAGTGGGGCGCTGCCCGCGGGCAGCAGGGCGGCCAGGTAGCCGGTGCCCGGTGTCCAGGCGTACTGCCAGGAGTAGGCGGCGACCACGGTCACGATCCCGTACGGCACCAGGACCGCGGTGCGCACGGTGCCGCGGCCGACGACGGCGCGGTGCATCACCAGGGCGAGGGCGAGTCCGAGGGCCAGCTCGACGGCCACCGACACGACGGTGATCAGCACGGTCACGCCGAGCGCCTGCCACCAGACGGGGGAGGCCAGCACCGCGCCGTAGTTGGCGAGTCCGACCCAGTGCGCCTGGTCGGGGAACCGCAGGTCGTAGCGCTGCAACGACAGGTAGAAGGCGTAGCCGATCGGGTAGGCGGTGACCGCGAGCATGACGACGACGGCGGGCGCGCAGAGCAGCAGGCCGAGCCTGCGTTCCTCGCGGGCGCCCCGTGAGGGCCCGACCGGTCTGCGGGGGGCGGCGTCGCGGGTCGGCGTGGGTGGTGTCACGGGATCAGTCCCTTCGAGCCGAGGGCGTCCTGGATCTGCCGGTGGAGGTCGGCCACGTCCTCCTCAGGGCGGATGCCGGCGGGCGGGGAGAGGGTGTGGGAGACGGCGATGGACACGTTCTGGTAGGCGGGGGTCTGCGGCCGGACGCTCGCGGTGTCGAGGGCGGCGAGCACGTCGGCGGCGAAGGGGTAGCTCCGGGTGAGTTCCTCCTCCCGGTACAGGCTGCGCAGCGACGGTGGGAGGCCGCCCTTCAGCGCGTTGGTGAGCTGGTTGTCCCGGCTGCGCAGGCACAGGGTGGCCTCGAAGGCGAGGTCGGCGTGCCGGCTGTAGGCGCCCACCGCGAGGTCGATCCCGCCGATGGTCACGCTGGAGGGGCGCTCGGGCGTCACGGCGGGGTAGGGCGCCCACTTGAAGTGCCGGAACAGTTCGGGCCGGTTGGCTTTCATCGACGGGTAGACGAACGGGTAGTTGAGTTCGAAGGCGGCCGTGCCGGACTCCATGGCGAGCCGGTTCTGGTCCTCCATCTGGTTCGGCAGCGAGGGGTCGGCAGCCGCGGAGGTCGCCAGGTCCCGCATCACCGTGGCGGCCGCGACGGCGGGAGCCCCGAGCGAGGGCGCCTGGGCGTCGGGAGTGAGGATGGCGCCGCCGGCGCTGGCGACCAGGGTGTTGAACCAGACCGTCAGTCCCTCGTACTGGGCGCCTTGGACCTCCACGTAGTGCGGCTTGCCCGCACGAGCCAGCTCCTGCGCCGTGGTGAGCATCTCGGCCCAGGTCCTGGGCGGGGTCAGGACCAGGTCGTCGCGGTACCAGAGCAGTTGGGTGTTGGAGTTGTACGGCGTCGCGTACAGCCGGCCCCGCCAGGTGGCGGTGCGTACCGCCGCGTCGAGCGTGTCGGCGGTGCCCCGGTCACGCAGTTGCCCGGTCCACTCCCGGATCCATCCGGCCTCCGCGAACTCGGCGGGCCAGGTGACGTCCAGACCGAGGATGTCCACGCCGGTGTCGCGGGCGGCCATCCGGCGCACCAGTTGCTGGCGCTGGCCGTCCGCGCCGCGGGGCAGCTTGTTGTAGCGGATGGTGTAGCGCCCGCCGGACTGCTGCCCGCAGCGGTCGGCGGCTTGCTGGAGTGCGCCCGAATCGTCCGGGAAGTTGTACCAGTTCAGCACCACCGGGCCGCCCGGGCCGCCGCTCCCGCAGCCCGCCAGGGTGGACGCGACCACGGCCAGCCCGGCGACGGCATGCACCCACCGTGATCGGAGGCTGGGGACCCTCGGCATCGTTCTCCCGTGGTGCGGCGGACCGGCCCCGCCGACCCTAGCCCGCCGCTCCGGCCACGTCCCCGCGTGCCGCGCCGTCGACCAGCCGGACGGACCAGCCCCGGCGGGTCGGCGAACCGGTGGCCTGAAAGACCCCCATGAACCCTCTTATGCCGTTTCCGGGCGCGAGCGCCAAGACTTTGCCATTACTCGGCAGCTGAATCGGAGTGCCGTGGGTGATGTG
Source organism: Kitasatospora sp. NPDC059648 (assembly GCF_042734825.1). Taxonomy (NCBI): domain Bacteria; kingdom Bacillati; phylum Actinomycetota; class Actinomycetes; order Kitasatosporales; family Streptomycetaceae; genus Kitasatospora; species Kitasatospora sp. NPDC059648. The sequence goes on from NZ_JBHWDU010000174.1 coordinate 4,681, forward strand.
ATAGGCACCCGTTTGGCGCCGCCTTGACTTCGCACACACGTGACGCAAGCATGGCCATGACCGTCGGGGAGGGCCCGTGACGAAAAATACCGTCCGTCAAATGTCGAGGCGCGGACGGTGGAATCGCTTGACCGCCGTGGCTGCCGTAGCTGTTCTCGGTGGGGGGCTCGCGATCAACGCGTGGATCAACCGGGGCCCGGAAGCGAAGGTCTACGAAGGCCCAGTGGCTGGCTACCCGCTGCTGGTCAGCTCGGACGGCCGGACGCTGACACTCAACATCGGCTGGGGCTGCGAGAAGCAGCCCCAGCTCGTGGCCCGCGAGTCCGCTGGCGCGGTCGAGATCTCCCTGCGGCACACGGTCCCCCCGGGGTTCTGCGACCCTGGCGGCATCGGACAGATCACCACTCATCTGAACGAACCGCTCGGAGCCCGGGCACTGAACGACGCCACCGGCAAGCCCGCCGTCCACTTCGACGAGCGCAACCTCCGCCGGCCCGCGTTCCTGCCGAAGAACTACTACCCCTACCCCGCGGGCGAGATGGTCCACGTGCCCGGCCTGGCCTCCGTGCCGACCGACACCCCCGCCTGGGCCATCGGGTACACGCTGGGCACGGGGCCTGACGTACACGGGCACCTGATCATCAGCCAGACCCTCCGGAACAGCTCGCCGCCGGACGGCCGGGCCGTCACGGTCAAGGGCCACCCCGCAACCGTCACGCACCCGGACTCCAACGGCGATCCCCGTTCGCTGACGTGGTCGGACGGGACCTACACCTTCGTCATCACCACCGGCGCCCCTCCACGGCTCTCGGACGAGGAACTCATCCACGTCGCCGAGAGCCTCAGGTAACTGGTAGCCGCCACGACGACGTCTGGTGGGGCCGTTCACCCCGCCAGCACCGCGGCTTCGCCTGCACTGCTCAGAGCAAGACCCTTCGCGGCGATGTGGGCGTCCGGGGCATGGATGACAGGCATGTCGATCGCGGCGCCCTGCTTCCGGGCCCCGAGTTCCGACCGACGCCTCCGTCCAGCAGTCATCTGAACGTGCCTGAAGCGTGGGTGAGGCCAGAGGGAGCGTTGAGAGGAGTGAGCTTGCTCCGCTTTGACGGACACCGTTGGTGTGGTGGTCAGGCCGCCAGCACGGTCTCGTACTCGGCTGGGCTGCGGTAGCCGAGGCTGCTG
>NZ_JBHWDU010000175.1:0-5481 GCF_042734825.1 Kitasatospora sp. NPDC059648
GACAACACCACCGGCGTCGGCCTCGGCATCGCCCTGTCCCGCGGCCTCGCCGAGGCCATGGGCGGCAGCCTGGAGGTCGAGGACACCCCCGGCGGCGGCACCACCATGCTGCTCACCCTGCCCGCCTCGCGGGAGGCGCGGACCGGGGCACCCGGCATCGGCACGCCGGAGAGGAGCTCCGACCGGTGAACCACATCCTCGTCGTCGACGACGAGCCGGCGCTGCTGCGCACCCTGCGGATCAACCTCCACGCCCGGCACTACTCGGTCCTCACCGCGGCCACCGGCCAGGAAGCCCTGGACTCGGCGAGCCAGGCACCACCCGACGCCATCGTCCTGGACCTCGGCCTGCCCGACCTCGACGGCGTGGACGTGATCGAAGGCATCCGCTCCACGCTGACCGTGCCGATCATCGTGCTGACCGGGCGGGCCGACATCGAGGACAAGCTCCGGGCGTTCGACGCGGGGGCGGACGACTATGTGACCAAGCCCTTCGTCGTGGACGAACTCCTGGCCCGGCTACGGGCCTTACTGCGCCGGCCGCTGGGCGCGGTCCCGACGGCACCGGAGCCGTCGGCACGGATCGGGCCGCACGAGGTCGATCTCGGCGCGGGCACCGTCACCGGTCCGGACGGCCAGGTCCGCCTGACCCCGACCGAGTGGAAGATCCTCACCCTGCTGCTGGCCAACCCCGGCCGGCTGGTGCCCGGCAAGCAGATCCTGACCGAGGTCTGGGGCCCGGACGCGGAGGGCAACGGCAACTACCTGAGGGTCTACTTCTCCAGCATGCGGCGAAAGCTCGAACCCGACCCGCGCCGTCCGCGCCACCTGATCACGGAACCCGGGCTCGGCTACCGGTTCCGGCCGTGAAAGCGTTCCGGCCGCTCACCCGGACAGATCGTGCGCCAATGCCTCGTCAAGATGATCCCCGGTGGTATCAAGGACTCGTCAGGGAAGGCGGACAGGTGTTCGGCCGCACCTAGTGTGAGCTGCGAGGAAGCGGTTCGCTGCCCGGGCGTGGGGCCTGGCGGCGAACCGTTTGCCGAACCCCGACCCCGGCGGGTTCCTCCGGGGAGGGTTCGGCGGCCAGTGAGAAACAGGGGGAGGGGACGCGTGGCGATGCCAACGGGAACGTCGCACCCCCCGGGGCGCGCGTCCCCCGGCACCGGCTCGGAAGCTCCTGGCGCAGCCGGGCATGGTGGTCGTCCTCGGCTCACCGCCGTCCACGGCCCGTCGTCGGTGCAGCGTTGCGCACGACCGGCGGCGCGAGCGGAGAGGTCACGCCCCGTCCACGCCGCTCACGCTCCGATGCCCCGTGGTTCCCGCCCCTGCCGCTCGCCGCTAATGCTCCGATAAGATGACCACAGGTGTGCCGGGAAGCCTGGTCGGCGCGGGGGATGACTGCGGCGATCGGCGGCGGTGACCCCGGTTCTCGCGATGGGGTCCTTTCCACCGATGCACGTAGTGGCGATCGTTCTCGTCCTGGTGGTCCTGGCCACGACCGTGGCCACCTTCGCCGGGCGCCTGCGGGTGCCCGCGCCCTCGGTACTGGTCCTGGCGGGCATCGGAGTGGCGCTGATACCCGGCGTCCCCGCACTGCACGTACCGCCGCAGGTGATCGGCATGGTGGTCCTGCCGCCACTGCTGTACGCCTCCGCGGAGGAGCTGTCGCTGCGCGATCTGCGCACGGTCTGGCGACCGGTGACGATCCTCTCCTTCGGTCTCGTCTTCGCCTCCGCCGCCGCCGTCGGCTTCACCGCCGTCGCCGTCGCGGGGCTGCCGCCCGCGATGGCCTTCGTCCTCGGCGCCGTGCTCTCCAGCACCGACCCGGTGGCCGTCACCGCGCTCGGCCGGCGCCTGGCGCTGCCCGGGCGGCTCCAGGTGCTGGTGCAGGCGGAGAGCCTGTTCAACGACGCCACCTCGCTCGTCCTGTTCAAGGTCGCCGTCGGCATCGCGGTGGCCGTCGGCGCCTCGGTGAGCCTGCCCACGGCGGGCGGGGAGTTCCTGCTGCTCGGCGGGGGCGGCAGCCTGGTCGGTGCCGCCGTCGCGGGCCTCGTGTGGCTGGTGCGGCGCTGCACCACCGACCCGGTGCTGGAGACGGTCATCGCCCTGGTCACCCCGTACGCGGCGTACGTGCTCGCGGAGTCCGCGCACACCTCCGGCGTCACCTCGGTCGTGGTCGCGGGCGTGCTGCTCGGGCGCTCCGGACACCGGCTCACCGACGCGCACATCCGCCTCCAGCTGCACGCCGTGTACGCGGTGGTGGTGTTCCTGCTGGAGAGCGTCGTCTTCTCGATCGTCGGCCTCGAACTGCCCGCCTTGGTGCGGGACCTGCCCGCCGGTACCGGCTGGTGGCCGCTGCAGGCGCTCGCGCTGGCCGCCGTGCTGATCGCGGTGCGGGTCCTCTCCACCCTGCCGCTGACCCGCGCGGTCAAGCCCAGCCGGGGCGGCGGCCGGCTCTCCTGGAGGGTCGCCGGGGTGGTCACCTGGGCCGGTACCCGGGGGGTCATGCCGCTCGCCGCGGCCCTGTCCATCCCGTTGCTCGCCGACGACGGCACCAAGCTCACCGGACGGCCGCTGGTCCTGGTGCTCACCACCGCCGTCGTCGTCTTCACCCTCGTCGTCCAGGGCCTCACCCTCGCCGCCGTCGTCAGCCGCTCCGGCCTCGCCCTCGAACCCGAACACACCGCCCGCGAGGAGGACGACACCCGCGACGCCCTCAACCGCGCCGCCCTCCACCACGTCGAGAACCTCGCCGAACTGGAGGCCGTCCCCGACACCGCCCTCGACCGGGTCCGCCGCGCCCTCACCGCCCGCCTCGACCACACCCCGGAGACTCCGGACGGCACCACCGCGGACACCGCCTACCGCCAGCTGCGCCGCGAGGTCATCGCCGTCCAGACCACCGAACTGCACCGCCTCTACGACGAGCACCGCATCAGCGACACCACCCGTCGCCGCCTCCAGCACGACCTCGACCGGGAGGAGGCCGCGCTCGGCACCCCGTGACACCGCCCGGGTCGAGCGGCCGTCCCGGGAGGGGGAGCCGGCGGTGGCGCCGCGCCGGGCCGAACGCGGTGAGCACCGCGCAGACGGTCGAGCCGAATCTCGTCCCGCCGCCGGAGTCGGAGTCCTGCGCCGATCGCCACCCCGTTCCTCATCGGCCCGGCGCGCCGCAGAACACCTCGCCGACGAGACGCTGCTGGGCGGCCCGGAACGCCGGAGCCATGGACAGGTCGGCATCGTCCACCCAGGTCAGCCCGGCGGTCAGGGTCGTTCCGCCGTCGGCGCTGCTGTACATCAGCGCCGCCGAGCCCATGGTGGCGCCGTTGTGGTGGAAGACGGTGCCGCCCTCCGTCTCCTGCGCGAACACCCCCAGGCCGTAGCCGGCGGTCGCCTCCGGCGTGCGCATCTCGGCCAGCAGCTCGGCCGGCAGGAGCCGGCCGCCCATCAGGGCGGAGAAGTACGTGTGCAGGTCGCGGGTGGTCGAGATCATGTCGCCACCGGCGCCGACCCAGGACGGGTTCTGCCGGGTGACGTCGACCGTCCGCTCCCGCCCGGCGTCCTCGTAGCGGTAGTAACCGTGGTTGTGCGGCCCGGGGATCTCCGGCGAGGCTCCCGGCGCCACCGTGCCGGTCATCTCCAGCGGCCCCAGGACCAGCCGCTGCAACTCATCGGCGAACGAACGGCCGGTGACCCTCTCGACCACCAGCCGGGCCAGCACGTAGTTGGTGTTCGCGTAGCTCCAGCCCGCGCCCGGGGCGAACCGGGCCGGCTTGGACAGCGACAGCCGCACCAGCTCTTCGGGCCGATAGGTCATGAACCGGTTGTCCACCCATTCCTTGCCCTGCCGCGGGACCCCCGGCACGATCGTCCCGTCCTCGTGGAGCTCGCCGGTGTGGTTGAAGATCCCGCTGGTGTGCTGCAGCAGCATCCGCACCGTGATCCGCCGGTCGAGACCGACCTCCGGCAAGTAGTAGGCGACCGGGACGTCCAGGCCGATCCTGTCCTCGGCCACCAGCAGGAGCACCGAGGTGGCGACGAAGCTCTTCGTGCTGCTGCCGATCCGGAAGTGCCCCGTCGTCAGCGGCCGGGCGCTCCGGCCAAGCTCGCGAACACCGGCGCTGCCGACCCACTCGCCCCGCTCGTCGTCCACCCGGAGCTGGATGCCGAGGAAACCGTCCTCGACCAGGTCCTCGATCGCCTTCTGCAGCTGCGGACGGCTCTGCCCCTGAACGGAAAGGTCGATGGACATCGTGTGCTCCTTCACATCGGCGGTGCCCGGTGCGGCGTCCTGCCGCTGCGCCGAGCCTCCACCCTGCCCCGGGGGCAGCCTCAACCGTGACCCGGCTCACAGCGCGGTCCGAGTGACGTCTGCGTCGAGTGGTGCGGGTGGCCGGCGTCAGAGCTTGAACATCGCGGTGTACGGCTGGGTGATGCGTTCCTGCCGTGATCCGAAGTCGACGAGCACCGCGATGTCGCCGTCGCCTTCGACGCCGATGACCCGTCCGAGACCGTACCCGTCATGGGTGACGCGGTCGCCGACGGTGAAGTGCTTGGGCGGTGCCTCCGCCCGGGGCTTGAAGGGGCTGGTGGGCAGGGGGCGGCGACCTGCTGAATATTTCGTCATTCCGGCCAGTATGCGCCCCGGAAGCGCGGGTGCGGGACTCTCCGGCGAATGCGAGTTCGAACTGTGTCGAAATGTCGCGCCCGCTGCCCGGTGCGTCCTCGCGAATGACGGCGGTGGGCGGCGTGCGCCGTTTCCGCGGGACTGCCACCGCGCGGGCGATAGTCCAGGCGGGTGACGAATCCCTGGGAGCCGTCTACCCGGACGGTGGCGGCTGCATGCTCAAAGAGCTTGCTCACCAGGGGTGTTCGCGGTCCTTTCGGCTCGGAGCGGCCCCTCGGTGCGAAGGCTCCCGCAGAACCGGGGGTGAAACTCCCACCGCGGCGGGCTGCGGCCTGCTACAGTCGTCTTAGTTGCAGTAGTGGTTCCCATGAACTTTGTGTGCGCCTGCTGATGTATTGCAGGCGCATTTTTTGTTCCCCGGCTCTTCCCCGGTGGGCGCTCCATGCGGTGACTCGGAGCCCGCGCCGTGCGTGCTCCGGACAGTCCCTTGAAGGAGATTTTTAAATGGCTAATGGCACTGTGAAGTGGTTCAACTCGGAAAAGGGCTTCGGCTTCATCGAGCAGGAGGGTGGCGGCCCGGACGTCTTCGCCCACTACTCGAACATCAACGCCAACGGCTTCCGTGAGCTGCTTGAGGGCCAGAAGGTCGAGTTCGACGTCACGCAGGGCCAGAAGGGCCCGCAGGCCGAGAACATTCGCCCGCTGTAGTTCTTCTGCCGTGGCACCTGCCTAGCAGCGAGGGGCGCCCCCCCCGCGCCCCAAACCCGCCCGGGGGCCCCCCGCACGGCCCCCCCCCCCCCCCCCCCCCCCCCCGGCCCCCCCCCCCCGCCCCCCCCCCCCGCCCCCCCCCCC
>NZ_JBHWDU010000176.1:0-5352 GCF_042734825.1 Kitasatospora sp. NPDC059648
ACCGACCAGCGCTCGCACTACGAGGCGCAGGAGTTCTTCGGCCTGCCGGTCACCTCGCTCACCCTGGTCAACCCCGAGCACTACCACCTGGACACGGCGCTCGCGGTGCTCTCCGACACCGAGGTCATGTACTTCCCGGAGGCCTTCACCCCCGGCAGCCGGTCGGTGCTGGAGCAGCTCTTCCCGGACGCGGTCCACGCGGACCCCCAGGACGCCGCCGTGTTCGGCCTCAACGCCTTCTCGGACGGCCTCAACGTCGTGCTGCCGCAGGCGGCCACCGGCCTGATCGAGCGCCTGCGCGAGCGGGGCTTCAACCCGATCGGGGTGGACACCACCGAGCTCCTCAAGGCCGGTGGCGCCGTCAAGTGCTGCACCCTCGAACTGCGCCCGTAGGAGTCTCGCCCGCCCGCCCGGCCAGGGCGGCCGGGTGCCCTGCCGCCGGTCGCCGCGCCCGCCCGGTAGGGCGCGAACCGGGCGGGCGTGCGCCGGGCATGACGTTCACGAATCAATGACAGCGGGTAGTCGAGTGGGTGCGAAAGGTAGCCGAGTGGGGGGTGATGCAGGGAGCGACGATGCCGGAACACGAGGAGCGGGGCGCGCGGGCCGAGTCGGAGGGCCGGGCCGGTCGGCGGGTGCCGCCGCAGGGCAGGCGCGGCGAGGCCGCCGACGCCGAGGAGGCCGGTCCCGGGAGACCGCTCGGGCCGCCGGGGCCCGGGGGGGACGTCGATCCGGCGGTGCGCTGGCCAGACCTCATGCTGCCACTGCTGCGCACTCCGACCTCCGCCCGGCCGCTGGTCGGTGGCGGCAGCCGCGACGGCGACGGCGCGCCGGGCCCCGCGGAGGTCGCCGCGGTGGTGGATCTGGCCCTGCTGGTGGGTGAGTTGATGCTGGCCTACGGGGAGGCCGCGGAGGGGGTGGAGGCGGCGATGCTCGCCGTGGCGCGGACGTACCGGGCCGGGCCCTGCGATCCCCAGGTCACCTTCACCCGGGTGGCGATCTCCTACCAGCAGGGCCCCGGGGAGCCGCCGGTGACGGCGGAGCGGACGGTGCACCACCCCGCCGGGGACTACGCGGGCCTCGCGGCGCTGTTCCGGCTGGTCACCCAGATCACCGCGGGCGGGCTGGCCGTGGACGCGGCCCACCGGAGGCTGCGGGCCGTGCGCCGGCACGCCCGCCACTACCCGGACTGGGCGATGGTGGTGTCCGCCGGTCTGCTGGCCGGTGTCGCGACGCTGCTGATCGGCGGCCGGTCCGACGCCCGGGCCTGGCTGGTGTTCGTCAGCGCCGTGGTGGCGGCGATGGCCGGTCACCGGCTCGCGGCGCTGGTGGGGCGGCACGACCTACCGGAGTTCTACCGGATCGCGGCGGCCGCGACCCCGGCCGCGGTGGTCGGCATCCTGATGTCCTTCAACCAACTGCACCTGCGCGGCTCGGTGGTGATCACCGGCGGGCTCTACGCCCTGCTGCCCGGCTGGCCGATGGTGGCGGCGGTGCAGGACGGCCTCGCCGGCTTCTACCTCACCGCCGCCGCGCGGCTGCTGGAGGTCGTGTACCTGCTGGCCGGCGTGATCGTCGGGGTCATGACGGTGCTCTACGTCGGCGTCAACAACGGCGCCGACCTCGCCACCCAGAGCGTGCCGACCTCACTGTCCGACCCGCCGCTCCAGCTGGCGGCGGCGATCATGCTCGCCCTGGCCTTCGCGGTGCTGCTGAACACCGAGGCGGCCACGCTGCCGGCCGTCCTGGTCAACAGCACGGCCGGCTGGACGACGTACGCCGTGCTGGTCGGCGCCGGTGGGGAGCCGATCATGGCGACCGGGCTGGCCGCCGTGCTGGTGGGCCTGTCCGGCCAGCTGATGGCCCGTTACCGGGGCAGTTCCGCGCTGCCGTTCGTCACCGCCGCCCTGGGGCCGCTGCTGCCCGGTTCGCTGCTGTACTTCGGGCTGCTGGCCTTCGTCCGGGGCGAACCGGAGACCGGACTCAGCGGCCTGGGGCGGGCCACCGCCACGGCGATGGCCCTCGCGATCGGCGTGAACCTGGGCCGCGAGGCGGCCCGGCTGTTCCTTCCGGCCACGGGGGCGCCCCCGCCCGCCCGCCGGCGCGGGGGCCGCCATCGCCGCTGAACTCCGCCCGGCGCGGGGCCGGTCCGCCGGCGGGATCCGCCCGGCGCGGGGTCGGTCGGTCCGCCGTCGGGATCCGTACGCCCGGGTCGCGCATGAACGTGCGGGACCCGGTTAGAGGAGTGGGGCAACGACCCCGATCGGAAGGATCCGCCGTGGCCGACCTCTCCCGCCCGCTGCCCGCCGCCCCCGAGCGCCACCGGAGCCCCGAGCCGAGGGGCGCCTGCCGCACCTCCGAGGGCGCGGCCCCCTTCCTCCCGGCACCCGCGCACCGCACCACCGTGCAGGACGCGAGGGAACGGGAGGCGGCGGCGAAGGCCGTCTGTGCGGGCTGCGCGGTCCGGGTGGAGTGTCGCCGGCACGCGCTCGCGGTGCGCGAGCCGTACGGCGTGCGGGGCGGGCTGACCGCCTCGGAGCGCCGCGCCCTGTTCACCGCCGACCCCGCTCCGGCGGCCGCCTGACGGGCGCCGGGCGGCCGCCGACCGAGGCCGGAGGCCGCCCGGGTGTTTGGCCGGCTCGCGCGGCGGTAGACGCGACTCATGGGCAGGGTCGGAGAGGTGACGGCTCCGCCGCCCAGGGGCGGCTCCGACGCCGTGCGTCGCAGCCGGCCTTCCCGACCGCCGTCCCCACGACCCTCAGGGAGGACATCGTGATCATCGTCGGCGTTATCCTGCTTATCGTCGGCTTCCTGACCGGGATATCGATCCTGTGGACGATCGGCATCGTCCTGGTCGTCATCGGCCTGATCCTGTGGCTCCTGGGGGCTCTCGGGCACGCCGTCGGTGGCCGTCGCCACTACTACTGACCCGCTGGAACACGGCCGCGCCGGTACGGACCACCGTCCGTACCGGCGCGATCCCATGTCCTCCCGGGGAGGACCCGCCTCAGGGCGCCACGGCGTCCGCCGCGGGCGGCTCCGGTTCGTCGTCGTCGCCGCCCGTGCCGCCCTTGCGGCGGACGTCAGCCGGGGTGGGGGCGGTGATGGAACGCTCCTCGGCGGACCGCTCCCGGTCCCCGACCTCCCCCTGCGCCTTCTCCCGGACGTCGGCCGGGGTCGGGGCCGTGATCGAACGTTCCTCGGCGGACCGTTCCTGGGCCGGTTCGTCCGGCTGGGTCCCGTTCTCGTCACGCGTGGTCATGGCGGCCTCCCTTTCCGAAGCTGTCCGAGCCCGTCCGAGCCGTCGGCGGACGGACGACCAGACGGGTGCCCCGAAACCCGCCGCCGAACCGGGCCGTCGGCGATCACGGGCCGAGAACCACCCGGTCAGGCGGTGACGTCCGGCTCCAGGCCGTCCGCCGCCGTTCCCGGCCTCGGCAGGAGGCCGGGCGCGTCGCCGGCGGTGCGGAGGAGCGCCGCCTGCAGCCGGCGTACCGCGCCCTCGGCGTCGGCGAGTGCCTCGGGGCCCGGTACCACGGTGCCGAAGGACTGCCGCCGGTCGGCGGGCAGGGAGCGCCAGGACAGCACGGGGGACAGGATGGTGCTGGCCCGGGCGAGGAACCAGGCCAGCTGCCCGTGGGTGCGGGCGATGCCGAGGGCGAGGACGGCGAGCGCCTCGCGCAGGTGCTCCAGGCGCTCGATGACCGGCGGCGGTTCCGGCGCCGCCTCGGCCCCGAGCGCCTCGGCCAGCGCTTCGGCGGTCTTCCGGGCGAGCGCGGCGTCCTGCGCGGCGAGGTCCCACAGGCCGTCCCGGAACTGCCGCTCGGCCTCCGCCGCGAGCGCCGCGACCTGCGCGGCCATGCCCGGACCGGATCGGGGACGGCGGGCGGGCGGCGTGCTGCGCGGGGTCATGGCGGGCCTTCTGGTGGGGACCGGCACCCGGGGCGGGTACCGGTCCCCACCGTGGTGCACCGCCGTGACCGCCCGCAGCTCCGGGAACGAAGCGACCCGCCGGGGCGGCCGCCGGAACGAAACGGGCGCGGTTCGGGAACGAGTGATCGGCTTTCGGTCGCGCCGAGGGTCGCGTAACGTCGGCACCTATCACGCAGACCGGGCAGGACGCCGACGGACGGGTGGTGATGACGGTGGAGGAGCTGTCCTTCGACAGTGCGAGCGCGGAGGCCACGGAGGAGTTCCTGTCCACCGCCTACACGCCGATGCGGATCGGCAAGTCGGCGGCGGACGCCAGGGCCCGGATCAGCCGAAGGTCGGCCGGCCCGCTCAGCGTGGACCGGCTGTCCTTCGGCTACGACATGGCCTACGACGCCGGCAGCCTCGGCCGGGTGTGCCTGCTCAGCATCCACTCCGGCACGGTCGCCGACCGGAGCGGGGCGGACGGGGCGGAGGGGGAAACGGTCTTCGGCCCCGGCGACACCTTCCTGATCGCCCCGCCGGACGCTCCGTACCGCGGCGAGGTCCGCTCCGCCCGGTACACCATCGCCATGTTCGACACCGCGCTGCTGGACGCCGTGGCGCCGACCGGCGGGGAGGGGAACGCCCCGGTGCGGCTGACCGGGCTCCGCGCCGTGAACGAGGCGGCGAACCGGCAGCTGGGCGCGGCGGTCGCGTACGTGCGCGACCACGTGCTGGCCGACCCGGCCGCCTGCGAGAGCGAGCTGCTCGTCTCCACCGCCGCCCAGCACCTGGCGGCGGTGACCCTGGCGGCCCTGCCCCACACCGGCCGCGCCGACCCCGCCCCCGCGGACCGGACCGACGCCACACCCGGCGCCCTCCGCCGGGCGATCGCCTTCATCGAGGCGAACGCCGACCGGGAGACGTCCCTCGCGGACATCGCCGCGGCCGCCTTCGTCACCCCGAGGGCGCTGCAGTACGCCTTCCGCCGACACCTGGACACCACCCCGCTCGGCTACCTGCGCCGGGTGCGGCTGGACGCGGCGCACCGGGACCTGCTGGCCGCGGACCCGGCGACCGCCACGGTGACCGGGATCGCGATGCACTGGGGCTTCGCCCACCCCGGCCACTTCGCCGGCCTGTACCGCGCCGCCTACCGGCGGACGCCGGGGGAGACCCTGCGCCTTCGGGGCTGAGCGCCGCAGGCACGGGACCGAGCGCCGCGCAGCAGCCGCGACCCGTGTCCCGCTCCGGCCCGCGGCCGCAGCGACGGGAACGACCCGCGGGTCACCGCGACGGGACCGAACGTGCCCGACCGCCCGGCCCGGTGTGCGGGTGGGGGGGCGGGCACGCCCCCGAGGGGGCCACCGCCCGCGGGCAGCGCCCACCAGTATCGTATAAAAAACAGACGCAGCCGACGAAAGTATAAGTGTAGATATAGGG
>NZ_JBHWDU010000177.1:0-5331 GCF_042734825.1 Kitasatospora sp. NPDC059648
AATACTCCTCGTTGTGGGGGGGGGTTTGTTGGTGGCCGCCCCCCGGGGGCGCGGGCTGCCCGCCGCGCGCCGGGGCGGGGGGGGGGGGGGGGGGGGGGGGCTGCGGGGGCCCGGGCGCCCCCCCCACGGCACGATCAGTCATCTCAGGGAAGCGGCCAGGAGTGCTCCGGGCTGTCCAGCCACCCCCAGTGCCCGTCCCGGCTCACGGTGAGACCGAACCTGTCAGGGGAGGGGGAGCCGTTCTCTGTCCACCACTCGTAGGCGTCCTCGATCTCGTCCCACAGTCGGCGCTCGCCGTACTGCCGAACGGTGAACCGGTCGTGATCACCGCCGTCGTGGTCCACCGCCGCCCAGGACGCCCGGTCGGTCGAGGCGATCCACAACCGGTCCGCGACGCCCTCGGCGGGGTCGTCCTGCCACGCGTGCCAGATGTCGCCGATCCGGTGGCCGATGGCGAACGCGGCGTCTCCGCGCACCACCGCGCGCCGGGGCAGCACCGTCTCCGACACGATCGACTCGTGCTCCGTGCCCTTCACCACGTCGCGCATCAGCTGTACGTCGTCGCGCTGGGTGCGGGCGAGCATGAACGCCCCGTGCGGACGGTACCGGCCCACCGCCGTGCCGTCGTCGCCGACCGTGAGCCGCAGCATGCCCCAGCAGATCCACGGGTTGTCCCACGGCGTGAGGATGACCCCGCCGGGCTTGGTCTGGCCGATCCACTGCGGCGGGACGCGCCGCACGGAACAGGTGGACACGATGCGGTCGTACGGCGCGGCGGGGCCGTAGCCGAGCAGGCCGTCCGCGCACACGACGACGGGGGCGTACCCGGCGGCGTTGAGGTTCTTCCGGCCGCGCACGGCCAGGTCGGCGTCCAGTTCGACCGTCACCACCCTGTCGGCACCGAGCCGGTGGCACAGGAGGGCCGCGGTGTACCCGTTGGCGGTTCCGATCTCCAGGACCGTCATGCCGTCGCTCAGGTCGAGCATGCCCAGCATGTCGAACACCACCGAGGGGGCGGAGAGCGAGGACGACGGCCACACCTCGCTCAGGTCATCGGGCTCGGTGCCGTCGTTGATCTGGGTGATGACGGGGACGTTGTCGTAGGCGGCGGTGAACCAGGTGTCGGGGTCGTTGCCAAGGCTGACGGAACGGTACGCACCGTCCTGTTCGAGCCACACCCGTTCGGGGAGGAAGTGGTGGCGAGGGTGGGCCACGGCCGCCTGTCGCCACTCGGGGGCCACGTCATGGCCGAGATCTCCGGTGACGGCCTGGAGCAGGCCGCACATGGCGGCCTGCTCGGGCCTGTTCTGGTGGTCCGTCATCAGCGGTGCTTGCCGCCCTTGTCGGGCCCCGAGCCGTCCGGGCTGGGCTTCGGGCCGATCACGGGGCCCCCGGGCTTGGCGTGGCTGCCGCCCTTGCCGTCGTTCGGGCCGCCCTTGTTCTGGTCTCCCACGGGGTCCTCCTACTGGGTCGCGGTGCGGTTGGTGGTCGGGATCGGCCCGGGGTTCGGTGGCCCGGGGGTGGGCGGCTTCTCGGGAGTGGTCATGATGCTCCTCTCGTGTCCAACGGCAGGTCGCTTCATGGCGGACTCCTTCCGCTTGATGGAGGAAGTTCGTCGATGTGCGTCGAGTACAGCCCAACTTCGTTTCACCGAAAAGGCATTACGGGTGGTCCCGGGGTTGTCCCGCCCTCGCGGACGGTAGGCTCGCGCCTACCGTCGATGATGGGATTGGCCCGTGGACGACCCGATCCGGCACCCCCTCGCTCACGCCCGCGAACTGCGCGGCTGGTCCCAGGGCGACCTCGTTTCCTTCCTCGACCGGGCCGCTCGCGGCCACGGGCTGCGGTCCGGAGCGGACAAGGCCGCGGTGAGCCGGTGGGAAAACGGGCGCAAGACGCCGAACACCGACTCCCAGCTCCTGATCGCCGAGGTCTTCGGCGTTCCCGTGTCGGAGATGGAGACATACGGCTGGCCGTACTGGCTGCCCGGGCGCGACGAACCGCTGCCGCTGGGGGCCGTCCGCACCGTCCAAGCACTTCACGATGCACAGAGAGCCTCCATGGACCGTCGAAGCTTCATGACCTTCAGTGCCATCTCGCTGGCCGGCCTCGCCGCGCACTGGGCCGTGATCGAGCCCGAGCGCCTGGCGTCCGCGACGGGCGGCAAGCAGGTGGATGCCGAACTCGTGGACTGGCTGGAGGACACTAGTCAGCAGCTGACGGCTCTGCCCACCGAACAGCGGCAACACACCATCCGGTTGATGGATGCCCACCTGGCCACCGTCACCGACCTGATCGAGGACGGCCGCTACAGCGAGGGCACCGGCCGTCGCCTGCACCTGCTGGCGGCCTCACTCGCCACCACCTGTGGCTGGTACCGCTTCGACCAGGGTCGGCACTGGGCAGCCGGCAAGCTCTGGGAGGCCGCGCTGCAGTCCGCCCATGCCGTCGACGACCGCGACCACGGCGCTGGAGTGCTGTCGGACTTCGCCTACCAGGCGAACTGGCTCGGTGAGCCAAAGGTCTCCGTCGACCAGCTCGGATACGCGCTCTCCGGGACCGCACACCCCACCGCCCGATCGCTGCTGTTCCTGCGACGGGCGAGGGCACATGCCGCCCTCGGCGAGCGGACGGCCTGCTACCGCGACCTGTCCGAGGCCGAATCCGCCCTGGCGATCGAGGCCGTCGACCTGGCACCCGGCTGGTGCGCGTGGATGGGACCGGCCGACCTCGCGGTGGACTCCGGCCAGTGCCTCCTGGACCTCGGCCGGACCGAGGAGGCCCACACCCGGATCACCGAGGGCCTGGCCCTGCTGCCCCGGGTCAGGGACAAGACACGCGGAGTCTTCCTGACCTACCAGGCCAGGGGCCACCTCCAGTCGAAGAACGTCGAGCAGGCACTCGCGGTCACCAGCGAGTCGCTCGACCTGGCCACCCGCATCGGCGCCCCGCGGTGCATCACCCTGGTGCGCGGCCTCGCGCCGGCCTTCAAGCCCTACCGAAACGTCGACGGCGTTCCCGAGCTGCTGGAGCGACTGAGGGTCTGTTGAGCGCCACCGACACTGCGGCCGAGCCGAGTTGGAGAACTCGGCTCGGCGGCGTGCGCGGCTTGGTCAGACGGGTATCCGCCGGGTCGGGTCGGGGTCCTGGCGTTCGGGGTCGGTGCGCTCGTCGTCGGGCCTGGGCATCCGGAGGGCCTTGATGACGCCGAGGGCGACGGTGGCGAACGCGAGAATCAGGAGGACGGCGAAGGCCGCGCCGACCAGGAAGGCGGCGGTGCCGGCTCTCACCCGTGCTCATCTCCTTCGAGGTCGCGGAGGAGGTGAAGGAGGTTGAGCAGCGTACTCACGGGCGCGTGGCCGAAGTCGACCAGGATCCGGCCGTCGAGGGCCGTCTCGCCGGGGGCGGCGGAGCCCCAGAGGAGCCCGTACGGGAGACCGATCCGGTGCAACTCACCGAGAAGGGTGGTGATCTGCGGCGCGGTGTAGTCGTGCAACCCCGGGTCGGTGGGCGCGATGAGGAAGCGGTGGCGGCTCACGCGGGGAAGTCCAGCTCGTACCAGACCGTCTTGCCACGCTTCTGGGGGTCGACGCCCCAGCGGTGGGTGAGCCCTTCGACGAGCTGGAGGCCCCGGCCCGATTCGGCGAGGTGGCCGGGGGTGCACGGCGCGGGGAGGGCGTCGCTCTCGTCCGCGACGCAGACGCGGAGGGTGCGGGTGAGGGAGAAGTAGACGACGGGGGCGGGGGTCTGGCCGTGCCCCCAGGCGTTGGCGATCAGCTCACAGAGGGCGAGTTCGGCGTTGAAGATGACCTCCGGGTCCCAGCCGGTCCGGGTCAGGATGTCGCGGAGGGCCTGCTTGGAGAGGGCGAGCGAGGGCGTGTTACGGGTGCACGTGGAGTCCTCCATGAAGCGGTGGTGGGGAGAGGAGAACCGGCGGATACGTCGCCGTGAGCCAGGCCGGGACGCGGCTGCTCTGCGGTGCGCGGGCGGCAGGCGCCTACCGCCCGGAAAGACAGGAGTTACTGACGGTCTGTCGGATCGATGTGCAGCGACCGTATCGCAGAACCATGAGAAATTTTCCTTGGATCTGGAATGTTCCCTCTAACGTGGCAGCGACAGCCCCGAAATGGACCGCCGTTCCGGCAGCGCGGCACACTGGGGGCACCCACGTCCTGGAAGGAACCATGGCTCGCACGAACCCAACACTCCGCCAGCGGCGGCTCGGTGCAGAGCTGCGAAGGATGCGCGAGCAGGCCGGCTTCGGCGGCAGCCAACTCGGTCGCGCCGTCGGGATGAACCCGGCCCAGGTGACACAGATGGAATCGGGAAAGATCGGCATCAGCGTCGAGCGGCTCCGCACGATCGCCGCAACGTGCATGTGCGTCAATCAACCCCTGATCGACGCACTCGCCGACATCATCACGGACCGAGGCAAGAGCACCTGGTGGGAGGAGTACAGGGACACGCTGGACGCCGACTTCCTGGAGGTGGCTGAGCTTGAGAGTGGCGCACGGAAACTGACGACGTACACGACTTCCTTCATCCCCGGTCTGCTCCAGACCGGTGCCTACGCAACCGCCCTATTCGCCCAGACCTACCCGCCACTTCCGCACCATGAGATCGACCTCAGAACGGCGTTTCGCATGCAACGGCAGCGAGTGGTCCGCTCGGGGGTGGCGCCCTACACGGCGTTCATCCACCAGGCAGCCCTGCACATGCAGTTCGGCGGACCGAGGGTACTCACGGAACAGCTCAAGGCACTCGCCATAGACTCGGAACATCCGAGTATCTCCGTTCGGGTGGTGCCGTTCAGCGCGGGCGTCGTCCCAAGCCCCAGCGAGAATTTCACCTATGCGGAGGGGCCGATCCCGGAACTGGACACCGCGCAGATGGACACTGGCCACGGCATCCATCTCTTCGATGCCCCAGCCCACCTCGCAAGGTTCCGCGCCCTCATCACGCAGATGGACTCGACGGCCCTCCCCGAGGAGGATTCACGGGAGTTGATCCGATCGGTCATGAAAGAGATGGAACACCAAGATGGCTAGCTCCGAATGGCAGAAGTCCAGCTACTCCGGTGCAAACGACAACTGCGTCGAAGTCCGTGGGACCAGCGTGCTAGTTGAGATCCGCGAGTCCGACGACGGCGAGGTCATAGTCCGCACCACCCCGGGCAAGTTCACCGCGTTCCTTCAAGGTGCCAAGGCAGGCGAGTTCGACCACCACGCCATCTGACCCGGCGGCGGGCCCCGCCCCCCGGCGCGGCGGCCCGCCCACCCCCCAACAGCCGCCCCAGAACCGAATGTAGAGGGGGGGGTTGGGGAACCGCGG
>NZ_JBHWDU010000178.1:0-5308 GCF_042734825.1 Kitasatospora sp. NPDC059648
CACAATTTGAGTGAGCGAATAACCCGGCAGTCAATTGGCAGAGGCCCCGCGCATGCCGTGTCAAGCCGCGGGCACGGATCAGCCAAACAGTGGCCTGATCCTCACTGTTTTGTACTTGATGACTTCTTCAAGTGTGCAGTGGCGATGGACTGGCGTAGACCTGTGCCGGAGCTGAGCGCTCGCGGTCCTCCCTTGTTTCCTGAGGCGGACTGGTTCCGGTCGGCCGCCTTGCGTGAAGCCCGACCGGCCCCCGCGCACGAGCCCGGGTCACCCGCTGAGCGTGCGGCCGACAGGACGCTCATCGAAGTGGCCTGGGGCATATGCCGATGCGCGAGCCTGGCGTGCGCCCCCCGCTCGCTCCTACACCCGTGTCGATGTGCTCGGGCGTCAGCAGGGATTGACGCCGCACAGTGGTGTCATCACCGTCGCCGTGCCCGCGGGCACTGCGCTCGGATCGGTCGGTGTGCGCGTGACCATCGCCGACGGGACCACAACGGCTTCACCCCGCCTATGTGGACGCACCCCCCGTGGCCGCGTTCACCCGGGCCTGGCCTCCGGTGGCACCGCGGTGACCATCACCGGCACCTCCTGAGCACCACCCGTTCGGCCCGGGCTCGCGCCCGAGCGGAAATCGTCACGCCCGGGCGGGTCCCGTCCCGGCACCGCTGCCACCTGCTCCCGGCGAACCGGGAGAGAACGGACCGCGGCCGGTGCCGGCGCACCAGGCCGCGGAGACGTCGGATCGAACTCGTCGCACGACGCGGGCGGTCCTGCCGGACCGGAACGCGTCCGGCCGCTCTCGGGGTCGGCCGCCCGCAGCCAAGGGTGTCGCCGGACAGGTCGAGGCCGTCGGCCGCAGGAGCGACGTGAACGAACCCGCCCGCGGCCTATTTCGGTGAGCGGAGCTGCTGATCTTTGCCGGGAGGATTCCTCCCGGCAGGGGAATCGGCGCGTCAGGCCGTCCGAGGATGCCGATGCAGCCGCTTGGCCAGCTCGTCGACCGGAGCCGGAACCAGCCGACCACTCGCAGGGCGCCGGCGTGCTCATTTCCGGGCGGAAGGGTCCGCCGCTGCCGTCCGGCGCGAGCGCCTTCCGTGGTGTGGGGAATCCGCATGCAATTCCGCGGCCCGGCAACTCCGCCTCCGCTGAGCGGTGGCGGTTCGGCGTTCCACGGCCGGCCATTCTCCGTATCGCGTGATTCGGCCGGACACTCCGCCGATCGGGTGAATGCCGATCGGAGGGCTTGTCACCGATTTTCGGCTCTGGATTACTTTTCTGTATCCAACCGGCGGGCCGCCCATCCCTCCCGGGGGAACGTGCAGCCGGCGCTCGCCGTGCTTCAGGCGGCGGGTGACGTGCGGCTCGCGATGGGCACCCCCTGGAGGATCTGGATCCATCCGTCGGCGCCGCCTCAGCGGCGTCGGCGGGTGCGGCGGCTTGCATACGCCAGGAGGCGTCCAAGCATTCCGAAGGTTCCTCAGCACGCCCGCCGGTGCGGTGGCCCGGCGCAGTGCCGCACCGATCTCCCCGGACCGCCGAACGGCGAGTCCGATACTTGGGCGCCCGGGGCTTCTGCTGGGGCGGTACGCACCGACGGCGTCGGCGGGCAGTCAGCGCCCCCTACGGGAGGCGCCCGGCCGAGGTCATCCACACGTGGTCGCCGCACGGACGAGGCTCACTGCGACGGCTGGCGCACGGACGACGGCGGCCCTTGCGGCCGGCGCGCCGTGCCTGCGCTCCGGTTCGACCCGTGCGGTTCGCCGGTGAGGGTTCAACGTACCCGGTGTCCGAAAGGCCGTCTCCGGATGCTCGTGTGTCCGCGATCCCCGCGTTCGTCATGGGCATCGGGACGACGGCCGTCGTCGTGCCCGGGGCCGTCAGCGCCCGGGAGATGACGGCGATCACCCTGAGGGGCCCCAGGCGGTCCCGGCCGCAGGCGCACCCCCCGTCTGACATCACCTGCCCGGCTTCGAGGTCCTCGTCGCCGTGCCGGGCCACAATGGCGTGCAGGGTCGCGATGCCATCAACTCCGCCCGGCAGGCAGGCGGTTGCGAGCTCACGGCCTGTCCCCTCCTGCACTAGACATCGTGTGATCTTCGGCCCAGTCGTCGCCGATGAACGACACCAGCATCGGCCCCTTCGCCCTCGTCCAGTCATGATGCGCAGCCTGCGGAGGGCATGGTTCGCACCCTCTTACGCAACCGCACTTGCTCATGATGTGACCGGGCCGGGTGATCGAGCTCTGGGTGGGGCGGGTCGAGGAGTGGAAGGCGGCCCCGGCGGGGTTGCATGCCCGCTCTGCGTCGCGTTTCAAGATCGGAGCCGTGAGGGCAGGCGCTGGAGTGCATGGCCGGGTTGATCGCCGCTGGCCCCCGCCGGCAACTGCCGGCGTAACGCTGCGGCAGGCGGTCAGTGTGGCGGGAACGGGGGCGTGCGGAGTCGTACAGTGCGCCCCGTGCGGTGCAAGTCCCGTGGTCTGAGCGACTGTTGGGTGTGGTGGTGTTCAGAGCGTTGGTTCATATGGGTTATTCGACCTGGAGGGTATGGCCTCGGCGGACCGGCGTGGTTGTAATGGCGGTGACCGACTGTGGGGTGCCCATTCCCCTGTCGGGGCGTCGGGGTGGTGATCGCTTGACGGGTCACCGTCCCCATGCACGGGCACCCTGACAGGTGGAATTCGTCGGCCGCACCATCTGGCGCGGCCAGGTTCGGGCAGCCCCACTCCCGACTCACTCAAGGGGCTGCTCACATGGCAGTAACCATCGTTCCCACCCCCGTGGCGGCGTGCTCCGCCTTCACCGCCACGGCCACCGGCGCGCCGGCGGGGGCCGTCACCGCTGTCTTCTTCTACGACGGCGCCGCCCCGCAGTCGCTGCCGGTGGTCGCCGGCGCCTCCGGACCGGCGACGTTCACGGCTGTCGGCTCCGGCGCGCAGCTGGTCCTGGTGACCTACCTGAATGCCGTCGCCACGGTGGTCGGGGCAGACAGCGGCACGGTCACCGTCAACGCGGCCCCGGCCGGGACCATCTCCACGACGCTGTCGATCGCCGTCGGCGGCCTCGTGACCGCCCAGACCACCCTGACCTGCAGCGCCGGCCTGACTTCCGTCAACGGCACCCTGACCTACACCCTGCCGGGCGGGGGTACGGTCACCGCCCCGGTGGTCAACGGCGTGGTCGGTTCAGTCAGTCTGGGACTGGCGCTGACGGCCGGTCAGCTGGTGGGGGTCAGCTTCACCCCCGCCGCCGGCACCTGTGCGGCCTGCACCTTCGCGCCGATCACCGTCACCGTGCCGGCGCCGCCGGCCTGTTCGGTGGTCGTCATCCAGCCGGTGGTCGGCCCGATAGTCGTGGGCCAGCCCGCCGTCGTGTCCGCGGTGGTGCTGTGCAACGGCGTGCCCGTTGCGGGTGCGGCGGTCACCTTCAACGGCGGCGGGGCTGCCCCGGTGACCGTCACGACCAACGCACTCGGTATCGCCAGTGGGTCGATGACCTTCCCCACCGCCGGGCCGGTGTCGCTGACCGCCACCGTCACCGCGGCGGGCACCACCTGCACCTGCACCAACGTCGTCTCGCTCCCCGTCCCGATCACCGTCGGCGTGGGCGGCCCCGCCGTGAGCCTGCAGGCGCTGCCGTCCTGCTGGCGGGGCCACTGGGAGCACGCGCTGGAGACCCCCTCGCACGGGCAGCCGTACCCCGTCAGCGCCACACTGAAGGCCCAGCTCACTCCCGCGGCCGCCGGCGTGACGGTGAACTTCCTCGTCGCCGGACAGCCGGTGGGATCGGCGGTGACGGACGCGTCCGGGATCGCGATCCTCACCACCGACCTGAACCTGCTTCAGGTCCAATCCGGCGCCTTCACCGCGACCGCCACCGTCGGCGGCACGACGCTGCAGTCGACCGGCACCCTGCTGCCCTGTCGGCCGCAGTAGTGACCGGACCGGTCCTACCGGGCCCGGGACGTGGATCGCGGACCGGTACTGGGGGCCGAGCCGGGTGAGGCCTGACCTCGTCGTCCGCAGATGAGCGGCCGACCCCGAAGTCCGTCCCCCCGCCCTCGCACGGCGGGGGGACGGACGCGCTGAGGGCCTGGCGGCGAAGCCACCGTACCCGCCGCGACGCCCGCAACCGTACCGCCGCGTCCCTGGTCAGTGGAGTTGTCCCCATGAGTTTGACCATGTTCCTCCTCGCGCTCGGCGCCACCTGCCGCATCACCCGCTTCCTGACCAAGGACACCCTCGCGGGCGGTCTCAGGATCTGGGCGGCCGATCGCTTCGGCGAGGAGTCCAAGGCCGCCTATCTGATCACTTGCGGCTGGTGTTCGAGCGTCTGGGTATCCGCGGTCGCGGTCGGCTGCGGCGCGTGCCTGGAGGGCAGCCCGTGGTTCCGGATACCGGCGACCGCGCTCAGCGTCTCCTACCTGACGGGCGTGGTCTCACGATGGCTGGACTGACCAACGCCCCCTCCTGAGAAGCCCCGAACCCCAGCCCCCGGAAAGGACACTGAACCATGGCCTGCAACTGCGGCGGAGGATCACCGCAAACCGTCGTCTACCAGCTGAGCCTGCCTGACGGCACCGTTCGCCAGTACGTCACCTACCAGGAAGCCCTGGCCGCACAGCGCCGAGAAGGCGGCGCCGGAACGATCACTGTCGTCAGCCGGTGACACGGGCGCCCGGCACCGGGGTGCAAGGCGGTCGGCGCTTCGGCCGGCCGACTTCCCCTTTCCGCACGAAGGGAGGAGCAGCACCGGTGCCGTCCCGGCGCCTCCGCTTCCACGGCCGTCCTCGCCTGCTGGACCGCCATCCGGGCACCCGAGCCGGCAAAGGGCTCAGACCCAGCAGTAGCGGCCTGGTACCGCTGTCCGTCCCCGAGACCCGCCGCCTCATCTTGCCTGCTCCTCCACCCTCGCCACCTCACCGCGGCCCGCCATCTGAGGTGGTCGTACTGGTGACGCCGCAGCCAGGCCCGTGCCCGCCACAGCCATGACGAACGCCGAGGCCGCCCCCCCCATGACTGCGGTTGCAGTACTGGACGGGCGGCCACTGCTCACGGAACCGCGCGGACACGCTCTCCCGCAGGTCGTGCCTGACGAACAGTGAGCTCCGGCAGCCTCTGCTGCCGGAGCTCACTGTTTCTCCGCCGCATCCCCCCTACGGATGGCGGCGGTTCGGCCGCCGTCCTACAGGTAGGTGTAGGAGGCGCCGTTGCTGGTGCCGGCGGGCGTGATCACCGTGACGGGGACGGTTCCGGTTCCGGGCGGGGAGACGGCCAGGATGGCGCCGTCGCCCAGCACGGTGAAGTTCGTGG
>NZ_JBHWDU010000179.1:0-5260 GCF_042734825.1 Kitasatospora sp. NPDC059648
GCGGCCCCGGTCGCCCCGGCGGCCCCGGCGGCCCGGGCGGTCCCGACGGCGCCCGGCCGGCCGGCGCGCAGGCCCGGCGCTGGCCGCGGCGGCGGATCGTGAAGTGGACGGTCTTCGGCGTGCTGATCGCCGTCATGGTGACCGCCGTCTCCACCTGGTTCTGGGCGGACTCCAAGCTCAACCACGAGAACGTGCTGGCCGACTACCCGGGCCGCCCGGCCGCCGGCAAGGGCACCAACTGGCTGATCGTCGGTTCCGACAGCCGCGAGGGCCTCAGCGAGTCCCAAATGGACATCATGCACACCGGGCACGACGTCGAGGGCAAGCGCAGCGACTCGATGATGATCCTGCACATCGGGGACCACGGGAACACCCTGATGAGCATCCCGCGCGACTCCTGGGTGCCGGTCCCCGAGTACAGGACCAGCGGCGGGAAGACCGTCAAGGCCACCACCTCGAAGATCAACTCGGCCTTCGCCACGGGCAACGGCCGGCTCCTGGTGCAGACCGTCGAGCTGAACACCGGCATCCGCATCGACCACTACGCCGAGATCGGCTTCGCCGGGTTCGCCGGCATCGTCGACTCCATCGGCGGCGTCGAGATGCACATCGACCAGGACGTCAAGGACAAGGACTCCGGCCTCGACCTCAAGGCCGGCGACCAGACCCTCAACGGCAACCAGGCCCTGGCCTTCGTCCGCCAGCGCCACCAGATGGCCGACCAGGACCTCGGCCGGATGCGCAACCAGCAGAAGTTCCTCGGCGCCCTCGCCCACCAGGCCGCCTCCCCGGGCACCGTGCTCGACCCGTTCACCTTCTACCCGCTGGTGGACTCGGCGCTCGGCACCCTGATCGTCGACGACGACTGCGGACTGACCGACCTGGGCTCGCTGTTCCTCGCCATGAAGGACGTGAACGGCGGCAGCGGCAAGACCCTCACCATCCCGATCGGCAACGCGGACTACCGCACCAAGACCGGCGAGTCTGCGGTGCTGTGGGACACCAACAAGTCCAAGCAGGTCTTCGAAGCCTTCAAGAACGACACCGCGGTGCCGGACTTCAAGTAACCGGACACGCCGGGTGACCGCCCCGCCACAATGGGTGGATGTCACTCGTCACCGCACTCGTCTACCGCCGACGCCACCGCCTCCTGGGCCGCCTGGTCCAGGAGGCGCTCGCGCTCTACGGCATGGAGGTCCCGGCCGCCTGCGAGATCGGTCCCGGGCTCAGCGTGTTCCACCGCGGCTTCGGCACCGTCCTGCACCCGTACACCACGCTCGGGGCGGACGTGACGCTCTACAACGGCGTGACCATCGGCCGGGCCGACCCGTGGCTGCCGCAGGAGCGCAGCGCGATGCGGCGGGTGGTGGTCGAGGACGGCGCGGTGCTGTGCGCGGGCGCCAAGGTGGTGTGCAAGGAGGGCGTGCTGACCGTCGGGGCGGGCACGATCGTGGGCGCCAACGCCGTGCTCACCCGCTCGACCGGGCCGGGCGAGGTGTGGGCCGGGGTGCCCGCGCGCAAGGTGGGGATGCGGGAGGGAGCCTGGGCGCCCCCGGTCCCGGCGTCCGGCCGACCTCAGGCGGACGGCGCCGACGGCAGCCGGTCGAGCACGATCCCGAAGCGCTCTCGGTAGGCGGACAGCGCGGCGGCGTCGGTGAGCTGCTCCTCGGTGCGGCCGCCGTCGGGGGCGGTGCGGATCAGCCGGGTGCCGCTGAGGGTCGTCCGGCCGCCGTCCGGGGCGAGCAGCGAGCAGGTGGTCGAGCGGGTGAAGTGGGACTGCGGCGAGGTGGTCTGCCACCAGCAGGTCGGCGCGAAGTCGGCCAGCCGGTACGGCCGCAGGTCCAGCCGGTACTGCGGCTCGCCGTCCATCAGGACGTCCAGCTCACCGTGGCCGCCGTACGGGCGGACGGTGAACACGCCCTGGGGATCGGCCTGTTCGCCGCGCTCGTCGAGGCGCAGCGGCAGTTCGCCGAACCTGCCGAAGCCCACGTCGACCAGCCAGGGCTCGTCCAGGTCGACGCGCAGTGCCAGGTGGTCCATCGGCGGCCCCGGCTGCCCGCCCAGGAAGGTCCGGGCGGCCAGCAGGCTCACCCGGTAGCCCAGCGAGCGCAGCAACTCGGCGAAGGCGCCGTTGAGTTCGTAGCAGAATCCGCCGCGCCGCCGGTCCACCAGCTTCGCCACCAGCGCCGCCGGCTCCAGTACCACGGGCTCGCCCAGGTGGATGCTCAGGTTCTCGAACGGGACCGCGAGCAGGTGGGCCCGCTGCAGCCGGGCCAGCCCGTCCGCCGAGGGCGCGCCGGGGGCCCTGACCCCGATCCGCTCCAGGTACGCCGCCCGGTTGGCGGCGGTCAACTCGTCGTACGCGTGCTCGTGGTCCATCCGCCCATTCCACCCCGGGCCGGGGCGGCGGGCCATCGGTCCTTGGGCCTAGGGCGCGGGGCCCGGGCCCGGGAACGACACCGCCCCGGAGTGGGGAGTCGGCCGGGCCGACTTCCCACTCCGGGGCGGTACGCGAGCCGGTGGCCGCGGTGACTACTCGACCACGCCGGACTTGGCGATCTTGATGGCGGCCGAGGTACGGCCGCTCTGCGAGCCGAGGCCCTCGATCTTCTTCACGACGTCCATGCCCTCGACGACCTCGCCGAAGACGACGTGCTTGCCGTCCAGCCAGTCGGTGACGATGGTGGTGATGAAGAACTGCGAGCCGTTGGTGTTGCGGCCGGCGTTGGCCATCGACAGCAGGCCCGGGCGGTCGTGCTTGAGCTGGAAGTTCTCGTCCGCGAACTTCTCGCCGTAGATGCTCTTGCCACCGGTGCCGTTGTGGTTGGTGAAGTCACCGCCCTGCAGCATGAAGGCGGGGATCACGCGGTGGAAGCCGGAGCCCTCGTAGCCGAAGCCGTTCTGGCCGGTGGCCAGCTCGCGGAAGTTGCGGGCGGTCTTCGGGACGACGTCGTCGAACAGCTTGAAGACGATGCGGCCGGCCGGCTCGTCGTTGATGGTGATGTCGAAGAAAACGTTGGAACCCATGCAGGGATCATGGCACGACACGCAGGCCGCCGCGCGCCACCCCCGGCTCACCCGCCGGTGACGTCGGCGTGTTATCCGGCGGGCGCCGGGTGGCCGGAGCGGCCACCGCCGCCGGTGGGCAGGCTAACCTCGGTGTCGGGTTCGAGCCTTCGGTCGGAACGACGCGGGAACGGCGGGGTGGACGGCATGCGGATCGGTGAACTGGCCCGGCGCACGGGTGTGAGCGAGCGCTCGCTCCGGTACTACGAACAACAGGGGCTGCTGGTCGCCCGGCGCACCGCGGGCGGCCACCGGGAGTACCCGGAGACGGCGGTGGACCGGGTGGTGCACATCCAGGAGCTGTTCGCCGCCGGGCTGCACAGCCGGACCATCTACAAGATCCTTCCCTGCATGCGGGACTCCGACGGCGGACCGAGCGAGACCGCCACCCCGCTGCTGGTCGAGGAGCTCACCGCGGAGCGGGAGCGGATCGACCGGATGATCACCGACCTGCTGCGCTCGCGCGAGGTGCTGGACGAGGTGATCGCCAGCGCCTCCGGGGCACCGGCTGCGGCCGAGGCGGCGTAGCAGCGGCCGGGGGCGGCTCAGGCCGCCCTCCGCTACAGCTCCAGCTCCGCCACCACCTGGTCGCCGCTCAGCTCGCCGGTCGGGCGGAAGCCCAGCCCGGCGTAGAACCCGGCGGGCCCGTCCGGGCCGGGGTGGTGGGTGACGGTCGCCCGGGTGCCGCCACGGCGGCGGATCTCCGCGCAGACCTGCTCGACGGCGAAGCGCCCGTACCCGCCGTGCTGCCGCTCGGCGTCGACCAGCAGGCGCCAGAGGCCGGAGCGGGGGCGGTCGTCGGGGCGCTCCGGGTCGAAGCGGACGTCGAAGAAGGCCATCACGAAGCCGACCGGCCGCCCGCCGTCCAGGATCAGCCGGGGCCGGGCCGTCTCCCCGTGCACGTACGCCTCGGCCAGTGACTTCGCCACCGGCGCGACCAGACGCTCCTGGTCGGGGCGCACCCGCAGGGCGAGGGCGGCGTCGATGTTCCCGGGGGTGAGCACGGCGAGGCTGAGGTCGGAAGGCACGGCGGGCAGCCTAGACAGCCAGGCCGCCCGCCGTCGTCCGGATTACCGGGCCGCGTTCACGCCCCCGCCGGGTAGTCGGTGCCGCGGCCGACCGCCGCCCAGGCCTCGGCCTCCTGGCGCGCGCCGTCCAGGTTGCTCAGGACCGCGTCCACGGCGTCGGTGCCGAGCGCGAGCCGCAGCGGGGTCTTCTCCGCGGCCAGAGCGGCCAGGATCGCCTCCGCCGCCTTCGCCGGGTCCCCCGGCTGCTTGCCGTCGGAGTCCGGAAGCCCGGTGCGGACCGGGCCGACCAGCGGCTCGTACGCGTCGATCGGGGCGCTGTGGGCGAGCGCGCCGCCGCCCGCGAAGCCGGTCCGGAAGGCACCCGGCTCGACGATCAGCACCTTGATCCCGAAGCCGGCCACCTCCAGGGCCAGTGCCTCGGACAGCCCCTCCAGCGCGAACTTGGTGGCCGAGTAGGCGCCCACGCCGGGGAAGGAGAAGCGGCCGCCCATGCTGCTCATCTGCACCACGGCGCCGGTGCCCCGGGCCCGCATGTGCGGCAGCACGGCGCGGGTGAGCGCGGCCGGTCCGAAGAAGTGGAGGTCCATGAGGTCCCGCAGCTCACGGTCGGTCGACTCCTCGACGGCGCCGATCAGGCCCCGGCCGGCATTGTTCACCAGGACGTCGATCCGGCCGTGCCGCCGCACGGTCTCCTCGACCACGGCGGGGATCCGCTCCTGGTCGGTGACGTCCAGCTGCACCGGAACCACCCGGTCCGGGTGCGCGGCGGCCAGCTCCGCCAGGGTCTCGGGGCGGCGGGCGGCCGCGACGACGGTGTCACCGGCCGCCAGCGCGGCCTCGGCGATCGCCTGGCCGAAGCCGGAGTTGGCGCCGGTGATCAGCCAGACCTTGCCGTCGGCGGGCTGCTCGGGGGTGCTGCTCATGATCGGTAATCTCCCGCAATGATCGCGCCGTGCACAGAAGTTGACGATCATTTATGTCACCCGGGCGGCCGGTTCGTCCAGGAGGTCCGACGGCGGACGACGAACGGCCCCCGGCCGCTCGGCGGCGGTCGGGGGCCGTTGCGGAGTTCGGGGCCGTTACGGGAGGTTGCGGGCCATGACGATCCGCTGGACCTGGTTGGTGCCCTCGTAGATCTGGGTGATCTTCGCGTCCCGCATCATCCG
>NZ_JBHWDU010000180.1:0-5256 GCF_042734825.1 Kitasatospora sp. NPDC059648
CCCTGACGCCCTGCCTCCCGCCGGTGTGACCGGCCACGGTCAGACCGCCCGGGGCAGCGTGACGAGTCCCGCCGGAATGCCGGTGCACAGGTCTATCCTCGCACGGATGACGGGGCTTCAGCATGTCTGGCGCAGGTAGCCGGGGTTGCCCGGCGGAACGACGTCGAGGTCGCGGCGCACGATGCTGATGCGAGCCCCCGATGTCGTGCACGCCGCCTGGAGGCCCTGCTCGTCGTACTCGACGTCGAATACGCGGTCGCCGAACGCGTCGGCGTAACGGTTGCACTCGCCGTAGGTGCCGCATTGTTCCACCACCGCGAAGTCCAGGCCCAGTTGCCGTCGGTCGGGGGCCAGCTCCGCCGCGTTCTTCTGGGCGATGGCAAGGCCTTGCCCGTGGGCGTGCGCGACGAGTATGGACTGGTACGCCTCGGCGTCGGCCGCGCCCAGCAGTCCGGCCGATCGTGTGTAGCTGTCGTAGTTGTCCGGCTCGACGGCGTCGAAGCCCTTGGTGGCGCACTCTTCGATCCAGCCGTCCACCTTCAGAGCGATCCGCTGACGCTTGGTGTCCGTGCTGATGTCCAGCAGCGCCTCGTTCCAGGCGGTGTCGTGGACGACATTGCCGGCCCCGTCCCGGAGCAGCAGGTCCGGGTCCCATTCCTGCTCTGCGTCCGGCTGGGCCTGGAAGCCGTTGACGTAGCAGATGTTGTAGATGCCCGGTGCGGGGGACGCCTCGTGGTCGCGGCTGACGACCGACACACCGGCCGGGGGCTGGTACGGCCCGCCGATCTGGTAGTCGAACCCGGCGTGCACGGGAGGAACCGTCACGGCGGGTGCGGCCGTGGCCGATGTTCCCCCGGAGGCGGGAGGCGAGGTCGTCACCGCCGGTTCCGCAGTTCCGCCGGAGGAGCTGCACGAAGACATTGCGAGAACGGCTGCCGCCGAGAGCGCCAGCGCTGCGGCGATCCGGACCGGCGACCTGCGGGATCGAACGTGGTCAGCGGGCATCATTGGACTCCAGGTCGGCGGGGCATGTCCTCAGGCTTCTCCTCGCGGTGCCGGGAACACGAAGGGCCCCCCGGCGCCGAGGCAGGGAGCACCGGGACGACGGGGGAATCGGGGAACGTCCGGGGAAAGGGAGGATCGGGCGCATCGTGCCGGGCGGTGATCGGTGACGGCGGCCAGGGTCGTGGCCGCCGTCGAGGTGCGCGAGGCCGCGGACGGCGGGCTCGGTGGGCTCAGGCCACGCAGCCGGGGACCGCGGTGGGGCTGCCGAAGCAGTTGGTCGGGCTGTTGGCGAGCACGGCGGTGAAGTTGAGCGTGACGCCGCCGCCGTCGTCGTAGACGCCTCCGGGGGCGTTGGTCGCGATGTTACTGACGACTTTGCTCCGGGTGAGCGTGGTCGTGGCGCCGGCACCGCCGAAGTTGGCGATTCCGCCGCCCGCACCAGAGGGCCCGGATGCCGAGTTGTCGTAGACGGAGCTTTGCGTGACGTTCAGCGTGCCGTCGTTGGCCACACCGCCGCCCAGCTCGAGCGCGTTGTTGTTGACGACAACGCTCTTGTCGATGGTCATGTCGCCCTCGTTGCCCAGACCGCCACCCTGGTGGAGCGCGCTGTTGCCACTGATGAGGCTGTGGTCGACGCTCGTGGTGGCCCCGCTGTTGCCGCCGATCCCGCCGGCGAAGTCGGCGTGGTTGTCACGGATGAGGCTGCGCCTGACCGTGAGGACTCCGTCGTTGCGGATGCCGCCCCCGAAGTCTCCCGTCGCGTCACCGTTGGCGATGACGGCCTCGCGAAGGTCCAGGTCTCCCGTCGGATCGACCGTGAGGATGCGGAAGGCCGGCGCGGCCGGGTCACGGGTGATGGTGGCGCCGTCACCCTTGATGGTGATCGTGTTCTGGATGGACGGCAGTGGGGTGGTCAGGGTGTAGATGCAGCCCGGGGCCAGGGCGAGCGTGCCGCCGGAGGTGTTGGCGTCGGTGATGGCGCTCGCCAGCGCGTCGGTGGTGCACGGGACGAACGTCTGCGCGGCCGCCGGGGTGGCGGCCACGCCGGTGACCATGAGAGCGGCCGCTCCGAGAGCGCCCAGCGCGCGGATCGCCGGCCTGCCGTGGTTCATTTGGTTCTCCCTGGTGTCGAGTGGATCGTTCACGGGGCCGCCTGCGGTGGGTCCTCGACTCGGGCTGACGGCCTGCGGGGTTGTGCTGACGCTCACCGTGTTCGCGCCGTTGTCGCTCACGCGGGAGGAGAGAGCGTTGGGGGTGAGTGCCACCCTGCTCGGGGCGGTGTCGATCAGGTTCACGCTGCCAGCCGCGTTGTTCGCCACATGGGCGCGGCTGCCGTTCGGGGTGACCGCGATTCGGGTGGGCCCGCCCCGACCGGCACGGTCGCGCCCGTCGCCGCCGACCTTGCTGTCAGGCGGTCGGTCGCTGAGGTCGTGACGTCCCCTCCGGTCGAACGGGGACCACCGACGTCCGAAGGCCGTCGCTTCATGCCAGCCGGCATGACGTTGGCCCCTTACCGGGGCGCCCGACGGCTGCCGGACCGGGGAGCAGACGTCTCCTGAGGTCCAACGCGTTCCCCCGGCAAGGGATGGGCTGCCCACCGGGTGCCATCGCCACGAGTAACTCACGGGCTACAGCATGTAGCCATCAAAAGGCCCGCTTCTCACTCGAACGGCCGAGCGCGCTCCATCCGTAAATGATCCCGCAGGTGGGTGCCCGCACAGCCGCAACAGCGGAGAGTGGCCATCTGTCGCTGCAGTGGCGCGAGATCTCCGTCCCGTGGTCGGAGCAGCGCTGAGGTCACCTGCACGCACCGATAGAGCGCATCGCGCGAATATGATATTCAAGTTGATCCATTTAGGTGAATTCAGGCATTCATCAGTGCCATCCGTGCGCATCATTGACACGATCGAGAACAAGTGCCTGCGGGATAGAAACCCGCGGGAATCACGTTCCGATGGAGGTTCGTCGTGACTAACTGCCCAGCTGTCGACGCCCGGGCCGCTCTCGCCTTTCTGGAGAGGAGCGACCTGATAAATATGAACACCACTCTGGAACAGCTGGTCAGTGCGACCACCACGCTCGGAGAAATCTCCGGCTATGTGCTGGCCTGGGACAAGTACGTGCTCGTCGTCCCGTCCGTGACAGAGGAGCCCTCGCAGGCCTAGCTCCGGGCTGCGCCGTACGG
Organism: Kitasatospora sp. NPDC059648; assembly: GCF_042734825.1. Classification (NCBI taxonomy): domain Bacteria; kingdom Bacillati; phylum Actinomycetota; class Actinomycetes; order Kitasatosporales; family Streptomycetaceae; genus Kitasatospora; species Kitasatospora sp. NPDC059648. Next base: position 3,191 of record NZ_JBHWDU010000180.1, read on the forward strand.
GGGCGCTCGCGTCAGGTAGAACGCGAGACCGGGTGGCATCGACTCATCAGGGGGCGGCTGTGGCCGACACGTGGCGCACGGTGGAGTACGGAGCGGTCTCCTGGCTGGCCGCACACCGCACTCGTTTCGACCCCGACGCCGCCGACGAGGGGCGCGTGCTGTTCGTCCGCAAGGCGCTCGTCGAGGTCGCGTTGCTGGTCGGACTGCGTGCCCGGGCGGAGTCCGGATCCTTCGACGACGCCGACTATCAGCTGCTGTTCGAACAGGTCACCGCAGTGGCAGCGCGAGCTTCGTACCGTGAGCTCGTCGCGCGAGACGAGCGGGCCCTGCTCCTGTACGCGGGCACCTACGCGTCACAGCGGCTGTGCGGGCGACCAGACCGCGAGTTCGAGCACCTCATCGGCCAAGTGGTCTCCGGGCGCTACGCCGCCTGTTTCGAACGCGTTCCCTTCCGGCAGCTGGATCTGATGCATACGCTGGAGTTGGCCGGAATCCATCACGCAGCTCCGGCGGCAGATGCTGTCCTGCCTTTCTCCCTGCTCTGCGCGGATCCATCCGTGCTGAAGCTGAGCGATGGCGATGTTTACGCGATCACGCACACCGTGTTCTACGCCACCGATTTCGGTCGGCGTATCCCTCGGTGGCCCACCGGATTCGGTCTGCCGCAGGCCGTGGAGCTACTGGAGGCACTCAGCCTTTTGTACCGCCGGAGGGAGAACGCCGACCTCGTCGCCGAACTGCTCTGCTGCCTGCTGTGCCTGGGGATCCGGGACTCACCCGAGACGGAACGGGCCTGGGCGTTCCTCGCCGACGTACAGGAACCCAGCGGGCGGGTCGCCGGGCCGGACGGCGTCCTCCCGCCGGAACTCGAGAACGGCGATCGGGAGTACCGTGCCTGGGCCACCGGCTACCACACCACGATCGTCGCGGCGCTGGCCGGCCACCTCGCCCGCGACCCAGCCGTGATCCGGTGGCCGCGCCCCTCACCTCCCCGGCCCGCCGGCAAGGGACGGCTGGAAGCCGCGATCCGGCGTGCCATCGCCTGGCTGACCGACGACGCCCTCGAAGCGCCCTTCGACGGCGCGGTCGCGGCAGCGGGCGCGGCCTCGCGCGGCGCACGCTCCGTGGGGGAGCCGCAACTCGCCGCTCGGACTCTCACCCGTCTCGTGCAACGTGCCGACGGGGGCTCCGCCCAGCCGGGGGCTTGGGGGCAGCAGGGCGTCGACGCGGTTGCCGAATGCGCGCGAGGCCTGTCGGCCTGCGGGTTGGCCTGCGACTCCCTCGACCGGTTCCTGACGGACACGGCAGGAACACTCACCGGACTCGCCGCCCTTCCCACGACCGCCGCTGGCGGAGTCAGGCGACTTCAGGACCTCGGCCGACTCACCAGGCGGCAGGCCGACTCCCTCCTTGTCTCCACGGACCCCACGAGCCTGCTGGTCGAGAACCAGGCGCCCGCGATCACTGCCGCCGCCTTGGCACAGTACGCCGACGGCCAACCGCTTCGCCTCGGCGGCGACGCCTTCGCCTGGCGTCCCGTCGCGGAGCGATTCGTGGCCGCACTGCCGACCGCTTGCCGGAGTTACCGACTCGAAGAGGTCGCCGCGCTCCTTCAAGGGCTGGGGGTGCTCGGCTGGGCCGATCACCGGTTCACCCACGACGGGGTCGACTTCCTGCTCCGCCAGCAGCACCCCACCGGCGCCTTCGGCTACCCGGCGCGCGACGACCACCAAGAGCGGGCGACGGCGCAACGCATCTGGACCCGGAGTTGTGTCGTCGCCCTTTCATGCCTGCACGACCTGTACGACGAGTGAACACCTCATCGCTCGCAGGCGGTCCGGAGAGCCGCGGTGGAGCAGCATCGGTCGGGGTCGGTGCCGGGGACGGACCCGGCGGCCTCCACCGATGACCGCCCCGCGGGTGGTGGCGATCGCCAGGTGTCCGGCCAGGTAGTCCCCGAGGATGAGAGCGCTCGTCGTCCCGGGTCTGTGGTTTGTCGGCGGTGTGGGGGTCAGTCGGCGTCCGAGCTGCCTAGCAGGATGGCGCTCTTGACGCCTCCGATCTGG
>NZ_JBHWDU010000181.1:0-5134 GCF_042734825.1 Kitasatospora sp. NPDC059648
CCACCTCCCGGAACACCGGCTCCGAGCCGTACAACTCCCCACCCATCCCCACCCACTGCGCACCCTGCCCCGGGAACACGAACACCGACCGACCCGGCGAACCGGCCACACCCGTGACGACGCGGGGGTCTCCCTCGGCGAGGGCGGCCAGTTCCGCCATGAGGTCGCTCCGGGTACTGCCCACCAGGACCGCCCGGTGGGCGAGCATGGTGCGGGTGGTGGCGAGGGCCCGGCCGATCGCGGCCGGCCGGAGTCCGGGGTGGGCGGTCACGTGGTCAGCAAGCCGGCGGGCCTGGGCACGGAGCGCGTCGTCCGTCTTGCCGGACAGCAGCCACACGGTGGACTCCGCACAGTCGTCCGCGGCAGGTGGCCCGGAGGGTTCCTCCGGGAACTGTTCGATGACGACGTGCGCGTTGGTACCACTGGCCCCGAAGGCCGAGATGCCCGCGCGGCGGGGACGCCCGGTCTCCGGCCACGGCCGGGCCTCGGTCAGCAGCCGGATGTCACCGGTGTCCCACTCCACGTGCGGCGTGGGCTCCTGGACGTGGAGTGTCGGCGGCAGTTCACCGTGCCGCATCGCCATGACCATCTTGATCACACCCGCCACACCGGCCGCCGCCTGGGTGTGCCCGATGTTCGACTTCACCGACCCCAGCCACAACGGCTCCACCCGGTCCCGGCCGTACGTCGCCAGCAGCGCCTGCGCCTCGATCGGGTCACCGAGCGTCGTCCCCGTACCGTGCGCCTCCACCGCGTCCACCTCGGACGCCTCCAACCCGGCGTTCGCCAACGCCTGACGGATGACGCGTTCCTGGGAGAGGCCGTTCGGCGCGGTCAGGCCGTTGGACGCACCGTCCTGATTGACCGCCGAACCCCGCACCACCGCCAGCACCCGGTGACCGTTGCGACGCGCGTCCGACAACCGCTCCAGCAGCACCAATCCCGCACCCTCGCCCCAGGCCGTACCGTCGGCCGTCGACGAGAAGGGCTTGCAGCGGCCGTCGGGGGCCAGGGCCCGCTGGCGGGAGAACTCGGTGAACTGCAGGGGGGTGACGCTCACGGTCACCCCGCCGGCCAGGGCGAGTGTGCACTCCCCCGAGCGCAGTGCCTGCGCGGCGAGGTGGATCGCCATCAGGGACGAGGAGCAGGCGGAGTCGACGGACACGGCCTGGCCCTGGAGGCCCAGCAGGTAGGAGACCCGGCCGGAGGTGATGCTCGGCGAGATGCCGGTGGCGAGGTAGCCCTCGGTGTCGGGCGGTGCCTGGTCGGGGCTGCCGACGTAGCCGGAGGACCAGATCCCCGTGAACACACCCGTCTGACTGCCCCTCAACGACGTCGGATCGATGCCGGCGTCCTCGAAGGTCTCCCAGGCGGTCTCCAGCAGCACCCGCTGCTGCGGATCCATCGCCAGCGCCTCACGCGGCGAGATCCCGAAGAAATCGGCATCGAACCCCGCCGCGTCCACGAGGAAGCCACCCCACCGCGTGTACGACGTCCCGGGATGATCCGCGTCCGGATGGAACAACCCCTCCACGTCCCACCCGCGATCACCCGGAAACGCCCCGATCGCGTCGACCCCGCCCGACACCAGGCCCCACAACTCCTCCGGAGACCCCACCCCACCGGGCAACCGGCACCCCATGCCCACGATCACCACCGGATCAGCCGACACCGGAACCCCGACCGGCACCACCGGCACCACACCCGCACCCTCACCGGAGAGTTCGGCCGTGAGGTGGTCGGCGAGGGCGGCGGGGGTGGGGTGGTCGAAGACGAGGGTCGCGGGCAGCCGCAGGCCGGTGGCGCCGGCGAGGCGGTTGCGCAGCTCGACGGCGGTCAGGGAATCGAAGCCGAGGTCGCGGAAGGCGAGTCCGGGGGTGATCGCGGCGGCGTCGGAGTGGCCGAGGACGGTGGCGGTGTGGGCGGCGACCAGGGACAGCAGGTCCGACGCGGGCGCCTTCGGCGTCGGCAGGCTCTGCGGCACCGAGAGGTCGGCCGTGGTCAGCGCGGGACGTCCGGCAGCCAGCGCGGTGTCGAACATGGCCAGGGCGCGTTCGACGCTGATGGGGCGGATGCCCTTGCGGGCGAGGCGTTGGCGGTCGGCCGAGGTGAGGTGGGCGGTCATGCCGCTCTCCTGCTCCCAGTAGCCCCAGGCCATCGACACGGCGGGCAGTCCGAGGGTCTGCCGGTGGGCGGCGAACGCGTCGAGGTAGGAGTTCGCGGCCGCGTAGCCGGCCTGGCCGGCGTTGCCGAGTACACCCGCGGCCGCGGAGAACAGCACGAAGGCGGCGAGGTCGTGCGCGCGGGTCAGCTCGTGCAGGTGCCAGGCGCCGTCGACCTTGGGCCGCAGCACCCGGTCGAGCTGCTCCGCGGTCAGCCGTTCCACGACGGTGTCGTCGAGCACGCCGGCCGCGTGGACGACCGCGGTCAGCGGGTGCGCGGCCGGGATCGAGTCCAGTACGGCCGCCAGCGCGTCCCGGTCCGCGACGTCACAGGCCACGACCCGCACGTCGACGTCCCCTTGCGCCTCCGGGTGCGGCACCGCGCCGCCGCCGCGGCTGACGAGCAGCAGGTGCCGTACCCCGTAGCGGGACACCAGGTGCCGGGCGACGGCCTGCCCGAGGGTGCCGGTGCCGCCGGTGATCAGCACGGTGCCGTCGGGGTCGATCGGCCGGGGGACGGTGAGGACGATCTTGCCGGTGTGGCGGGCCTGGCTCATCAGCCGGAAGGAGTCGACGGCCTGGCGGAGGTCCGCGGCGGTGACCGGCAGCGGCTCCAGCGTCCCGTCGGCCACCATCGCCACGGCCCTGGAGAGGATGTCGCCCTGCCGCACGGGGTCGACGTCGTTGAGGTCGAAGGCCCGGTAGATCAGGCCCTCGGGTGAGCGGACGTCCGTCTTGCCCAGCTCGACGAACCGTCCGCCGTCGGCGAGCAGCCGCAGGGAGGCGTCGGTGAGTTCTCCCGCGAGCGAGTTGAGGACGACGTCCATGGCCGGGAACCGGTCGGCGAACCGGGTGTCGCGGGACGAACCGATGTGGTCGTCCGCCAGTCCGAGGCGCCGCAGGGTGTCCCACTTGGCGGGGCTCGCGGTGGCGAAGACCTCCGCGCCGCTGTTCAGGGCCAGCTGGATGGCGGCCATGCCCACACCGCCCGCGCCGGAGTGGATCAGGACCCGGTCGCCGGGACGCAGTTCGCCGAGGTCGAACAGCCCGTACCAGGCGGTGGTGAACGCGACGGGCACCGACGCCGCCGCGGTGAAGCTCCAGCCGTCGGGGATCGCCGTCAGGAGCCGGTGGTCGGCGACCGCGCGCGACCCGAAGGCGCCGGGCATCAGTCCCATGACGCGGTCGCCGGGCCGCCAGGCCGTGACCCCGGGGCCGACCTCGACGACGGTGCCGGCCCCTTCGCCGCCCAACGGGGGCCGGTCCGGGTACATGCCGAGGGTGATGAGCACGTCGCGGAAGTTCAGACCGGCCGCGCGTACGGCGACCCGTACCTGTCCGGGTTCCAGCGCGGCCTCCTGCCAGGGCAGCAGGGCCAGGTCGTCCAGTCGCCCGGTGCCGGACTCGCTCAGCCGGTACGCGCCGTCGGGGGCGGTCGGCTCCGGCGCGTACCTGGCCTGCCGCGGCACGAGGACGCCCTCCCGGCGCAGGGCCAGTTCGGGTTCGTCGCCGGCTGTCATGGCGGCCCGGACCGCGTCCTCCTCGGACGCGTCGCCCATGTCGACCAGGACGAACCGGCCGGGGTGCTCGGCGGCGGCGCTGCGGACCAGGCCCCGTACGGCCGCGCCGGCCACGCCGCGGGTCAGGACGGCCAGGCGTGCGGCCGCCCGCTCCGGCTGCTCGGCCAGGAAGTCCTGGACGAGCGCGCGGGCCCGCTGGACGAGGGCGTGCACGGAGTCCGCGTCGGCTTCCGCGCTGAGTACCGGGCTCGGCACCACCTCGGTCGGTGTGCTCGCGGTGAGGGGCACCCACTGGGTGTGCAGCACCGCGGCCCGGGCCTCGGCGGCCGGACGGACGGTCAGCGCGGTGATGTCCGCGACCGGGTTGCCGGACAGGTCGGTCAGTGTCGCGCGGTAGGTGTCGGTGCCCGTGCGGGCCAGGTGGACCCGGGCGGACGACACACCGGTGGTGTGCACGGCGACGCCGGAGAAGGAGAACGGCAGCCGGACCCGGGTGTCGGGGCTGAGCAGGATCAGCGGCTGGAGTGCGGCGTCCAGGAGCGCGGGGTGGATGCCGAAGCCGGCGCCGTCGGGGACGGACACCTCGGCGTACAGTTCGTCCTCGCCCTGCCACAGCTCCCGCACGCCCCGGAACGCGGGCCCGTACTGGTATCCGAGTCCGGCGAGGAAGTCGTAGAACCCTTCGGGGTCCACGGGTTCGGCGTTCCTCACGGGCCGGTCGAGGCGTCCGGCCGTCACCTGGCCGCCGAGGGTTCCGGACGCGTGGCGGACCCAGCCGTCGCCGCCCCTGGAGTGCACGGTGACCGGGCTGCGGCCGGCGTCGTCCGGGGCGCCGACCGAGACCTGGATGTCCGTGGGTGTGTCCGAGAGCGCGAGGGGCAGGTGCAGGACGAGGTCGTCGAGGGCCCCGCCGGCCAGGGTGGCGAGTTCGAGGAAGGCGGTGCCCGGGAGCAGGACCGTGCCGTCGACGGCGTGGTCGGCCAGCCAGGGGTGGGTGCGGGTGGAGACGCGGCCGCTGTGCACGGTGCTCCCGTCGGGCAGCTCGACCGTGGTGCCCGCCAGCGGGTGCCCGGTGCCGTGGCCGCCGGCCGCGGGGGTGAGCCAGTAGGTGCTGCGCTGGAAGGCGTAGCCCGGCAGCCTGACGCCGTGCGGGCGGTCGTGCGGCCAGGTCACGGCGACGCCCTGGACGTGGAGGCGGGCCAGGGCGGTGTGGAACTCCACGATGGCGCCCTGGTCGCGGCGCAGGGTGCCGGTCGCCACGCCGTCCAGGTCCTGCACCAGCACCGGGTGAGGGCTGACTTCCACGAACACCTCGTGGCCGTCGGCGGTGAGCCGGGCGGTGGCCAGGTCGAACCGTACGGGTTCGCGGAGGTTGCGGTACCAGTAGCCGGCGTCGAGGGCGGAAGTGTCGACCGGTTCCGCGGTGACGGTGGAGTAGAAGGGAATCGCCGC
>NZ_JBHWDU010000182.1:0-5046 GCF_042734825.1 Kitasatospora sp. NPDC059648
GTCGGAGCCGTAGCGGCGGGTCCGGTCGGGCTGGTCGGCGGCGTTCCCGAGCCGGTGTGCGAGGCAATCGCACGACATGCCGGAGCTGGACACGGACGCGGCGGGCACGCCAGAGTGGAGCACGAGGGCCTCCTGGTTGTTCGTTGACTCGACATCACCGAACTGGTCAAGAGGCCCTTCTTCTATGCGCCGGCCGCGAACTGATCACCTGAACGAGGCTGATGCGCACGGAAGTTCGAGCGGCAGCCATGTCCCCCGGTTTGGGAATCGCTTCTGACTGGTCCAGTAGCCGTTGTGGCTTCCTGTACGGGCGTGGACGGTAAGAGGGTTCGGATCCGGCCATCTGCCGTGGGTCTTCCGCGGTGATCGCGTGAGGGAAGCCATGACACCGACCCGAGGGCGCGGCGCGCTCGTGCCCGTGCGAGCCACGGTGGTGCTCGGTACGGTGGTCGCCCTGCTGGCCGGCTGCTCCTCGTCGCCGAAGAGCGGTCCGACGCCGTCCGCCTCCGGCTCCGGCTCCGGCTCCGGCCCGGCCTCCGCTGGGGCGATGGAGGTGCGGCAGAGTCTCGCGGCGTTCGAGAAGCCGCTGGGCGGGGACGGCGTGCAGCGGGCATGGGAGGGGCTGGCGGCCGCTGTGAGTGCCGCTGCGGCCCGCGGCGTCGACCACGACACGATCAGCAGGGAGGTCCTGCTGTGGGAGTCGCGTCAACTGAGTACGGCGGAGGGCCAGCAGACCTTCATGGCCAATGCCGCGGCGCTGAACGGGCACGCGGTGTCGGTGGGTGGTGCCCCGGTGGCATCTGCGCCCACGCTGGGTGCAGCCCCCGTGGGCGGACCGGCCGCGTTCCGGCAGGCGTCGCCGGGCGCCGGGCTGTCCTTCTACTTCGTCAATGGAGTGCTGAACAACTTCGACTCGTCGACGGTGAACGCGAACCTGCTGTCCACCACGCTGACCCAGCAGCTGGGCTATCCGGTCACTGTGAAGCTCCAGTTCAACGCCTCCAGCGCCAGCATCGCGGTCTATACCTACAGCGCCTGCCAGGAGGCGCAGCGCGTCACCGCGGACAACCCGATCCCGGAGAACCGGGATCTCGCGAAGGCCATCTGCGGGCTGAGCGTGGCTGGGGCGGCCGTCCTGCCGGAGGCGGTCGTCGAGGATGTCTCCGGGACGATCACCCGGAAGCTGGCGGATCCGAACTTCGCGCTGGACGGGGTCAACACGAGTCTGCTGAAGAACGTGCAGGACGACCTGAACAAGGGGCTGCGTGTCGTGCTGATCTCGCACAGCGAGGGTGGCCTCTACCTGCGCAACGTCCTGCCGCGGATCGGCGCTGGGAAGCCCGTCGGGGCGCTGTACATTGCTCCGCCGTTCGGCAGAGGCCAGGAGCTGAACGCCAATCCGACGCGTTATGTGATGTTCGAGTGGGACTGGCTGCTGGCGGGGATCTCCAGCGTGGACTTCACGACCAAGGCCGTTGCGCCGCAGACCGTGTACGACGGCTCCACGGCGTCGCGTTTCAACATCCACTACCTGTCCAACTACCTGTACTGCGGCTCGGATTCGGCCAAGCAGGTCGGTGACCGCACGCGTGAGCTGGTGGACTTCGCCAACTCGCTCCCGGCCTCCAGGAGTGGTGCCCGCCCGGGGCTGCCCGGAGGCGGCGGGCTGCTACCGGGGCAGGGTATGCAAGGCTGTACGGTGCCGCAGCCGTCCGAGTCGCCGTCCGGCACGCCGTCCGGCACTCCGTCCGAGTCGCCGTCCGGCACTCCGTCCGAGTCGCCGTCCGGCACGCCGTCCGGCACTCCGTCCGAGTCGCCGTCCGGCACTCCGACGGAGTCGCCGTCCTCCTCGGCCGGTGCCTACTACGTCTTCCTCCTCACCAATGTGTCCGGCGGGAACGTCCTGGTGGGTTCGATGCAGGACGTCCAGGGCAAGCGGACATGCGACTTCGCGGATGGCGGCCTGTGCGCGGATGCCGGCGGCCGTGACGTTCCGGTGCAGTTCACGCCCAAGCTGGGCCCCTACCCGACGCTGGCGGCCGCCCAGGCCGCGTACTGCGCGAATGCGACCAATCCTCACCCGGGACCGGGTGGGGCCGGTACCAAGGTCAACATCTTCGGTGGCGACTACTGGGCCTCCAACATCGATTTCAGCTGTCCGGCGGCCCCCGGTTCCTGAGGGCGGCCGCGCCGCGGCTCCGTAATTTTGGTTCGGGTTCGGCCCGCGGTTCGGTTCAGTGAGCTCTTTCAGCGTTGCAACTCCAGGATGAGGACGGTTTTGGCCGCGAACGTGAGCCGGCTCGGGCTCGGACATGACGGAAGGTCCGCCATCGCCTGAGTGTCGCCACGCCTCGTTCGACGGGGTACCGGCACCCGGCGTGGGCCCGGTTGAGCGATCTCCCACTGGCGGCGATCTCCTTGCCGAACGGGCGAAACACCCAGTGAGTAACTGCTTGTGGTCCCTTTGGGGACAGCGTCGGGCGCTGTCGACACTCCGCACGGAGTCAGAGGCGGATGACGACGAGGGCGATGTCGTCAGGAATGCCGGCGGCGACGTGGAGGCGGGCCAGCAATGCGTCGGCCAGTTCGTTGGGAGCGAGGCCGATGTCCTGGGCGAGGGCTGTGGTCAGTCGGGTCAGACTGGCGTCGATGTCTTCGCCGCGGCGTTTGATGAGCGTGCCTCCCCGAGCCGTACGCCGCCACGCCCGCAGCTCCCGCTGGCCCGCCGGCCGCAAGCTGCGCCAGGCGGTGAACCACCAGACGGAGGAGGAGTTCCGCCCAGCGCGCCTGGCCGAGCGGGCAGCGAAGCATGCCCGCGCGGTAGCGGCTGACGCCCGGCGCCGAGCCGCCCGCGCGAGGAGATCCTCTGAGGCCCACAGCGGCCCCATAACAGATCTCACGATCGCCCTGTATGCGCAGGTCCACCCGTCGGCCGAGCAGCAAATATCACCATTGAGCGCAGGCAACCGATGGCCAACGCTAGTCTTCCGATCATGGCCATGCGACCTGATGAGTTCTACGACCACGCACGTGCCGCTGCGGATGGTGAGCTTCGGCTTCCGTTGGCACGGATGACAGGCTGGGACATCAGCCCGTTCGAGCCGGACGGGCTTCGCGTCGCGCCGCTGCGCCCACCCGTTCTGCCCGAACCAGCGCGGCACGGCGAGGACGCGGCCGACTGCAACATATGCCGCGCCCGAGACGAAGGCCTCTGGTTCAGTGACCGTTGGCGACTGGCCCGGATCACGGGCGTCGGAGTGCCGCTGGTGCTAGTGCTGTACCCGCGCGATCACTACGACATGGCGGACCTGACCGACGAGATGGCCGCCGAACTGGGGGTGCTCACCACCCACATCGTCCGCCACGTACAGGCCCTGCCGCACATCTCGCGAGCCCATCTGTACCGGATCGGGGACGGAGCCGCCCACCTGCACATCTGGTTCTTCGCCCGGCCCCAGGGACAGACCCAGCTGCACGGGTCGTGGCTGCCTGTCTGGGACGACCTACTGCCGGAGTACCCCGCTGACATAGCCGATGCAGACGCGACGGCCGTCGCCGACGCGCTGGTCGCCTCATACGGAGGCCGTCGCTCGGCCGCTGACAGCTGGCGGCCCTCCTGAACGTGCCTCCCCGAGCCGTACGCCGCCACGCCCGCGGCTCCCGCCGGCCCGCCGGCCGCAAGCTCTACCTGTCCGGCCGGAGGACCGCCCCGCAGAAGTTCCTGGACGACTTCCTGGACTTCCTGAGCGTCTATGGCACTCCGATCGACGACACACGCCGAGGGGACCTGCACGACTTGCGCCGCGCGGCCCAGGCGGCGGGCTCCGCCTCCGAGCAGGTTCTCGTCTTGCAGGAGTTTCTGGAGCAGGCGAGGTCCATCCCGCGTCGCAGCAGCTCTTTGCGGTTGGGGTGGCTGTCGTAGCCCTTGTCGCCGAGTAGGGCGTCGGGGCGTTTGCGGGGGTGTCCGATCCGGCCGGCGACGGGTGGGACGCCGTCGACCAGGGCGAGGGTCTGCGCGCGTGGCGCATCTCGGCGCCGTCGGCCGCGCAGGCCGCCTTGAACCGGCGGCGCAGGGCCGCAGGACCCGGGCGCCGTTCCCGGCTGCCGCTGCGGGCATCGTGGCCGGGAACGGCGCGGTCGACCTTGGTGGGGTTACGACGGGTTGGAGATGACGTTCTCTCCGGCGGCGTCGGTGCAGCCGTACAGGCGGGCCTCGGCGCCCTGGTAGAGGCCGCCCCAGGCGTCGACGCAGTTGGCGGAGGCGACGCGCGGCTGCATCTGCTTGCCGTTGCCCGTGTAGACCCAGTTGAACTGGGTGTCGCCTGCGGAGCCCGCGGAGCATGGGTAGAGGCGCATGTGGTTGCCGGTGACGTCGCCTCCTTCCCAGTTGTTCAGGCACATCACGCGGCCCTGGGGGTCGTTGCTCCGGGCTGCCTGGACCTGGAAGTGGGTGGAGTCCGTCTGCCACAACCACCACTGCTGAGCGGAGGTGCCGTTGCAACCCCAGAGCTGGACCGTGGCACCACTAACGAAGTTGCCGCCAGAGACGTCGAGGCAGTAGCCGTTGGAAAACCTGATTTCTCCCCAGCTGGAGCCGGCGTGGGCGGTGCCAGTGCCGAGAGTGGCGGCAAGCAGCGGCGCTGCGGCGACGGTGGCGATCTTGGCTATGCGCTTACGGTTGGCCATCGTGTAATGCGTTCCTTTGAGCGGGTATCGAATGGGCGGATTCAGACAACAGGGGCGGTTCTCGTCGGGATGTCCATGCTGTGTGCGCACGGCTGCTGTGCTCCTGACTTGCGTGACTCATCGGCCTGGCACTTTGCCCGGAGTCGGCCACCTTCAGAGCCACCGCCGCGTCGCACCGGTAGCGTGACTGCCGGGCGATGCGCGGCCGGGCGAGTTGTCACCGACGACAGTGCGGTGACAGCCCGTCCGCACGTCTGGCAGGGTTCACGGGAACCTGAAAGGGCCTGCTGTCAGAGCGTGTAGTGGTAGTAGCCGATCAGGTTGGATGCCATGCTGACCGGGTCCGAGCGGGTGTAGGCG
>NZ_JBHWDU010000183.1:0-4936 GCF_042734825.1 Kitasatospora sp. NPDC059648
CAGCCGGACAGCCGTGCGCCTCCGATCTCTCCTCCGCTACTTCCGCTCGTCCACCACCCGCTTGATCTTCCCGACCGAGCGCTCCAGCGTGCACGGGTCCACCACCTCGGCCGTCACCGTCACGCCCACGCCGTCCTTCACCGCCCGGACGATCGACTCCCGCGCCGCCGCCCGCAGTCCGGCCGGCGCCTCCGGGCGGGCCTCCACCCGCACCGTCAGGTGGTCCATCCGCCCCTGCCTGGTCAGCCGCAGCTGGAAGTGCGGGGCGACGCCCGGCGTGCGCAGCAGGATCTCCTCGATCTGGGTCGGGAAGAGGTTCACCCCACGAAGGATGATCATGTCGTCACTGCGCCCGGTGACCTTCTCCATCCGCCGGAAGGCCGGCCGCGCGGTGCCGGGCAGCAGCCGGCTGAGGTCGCGGGTGCGGTAACGGATGACGGGCAGCGCCTCCTTGGTGAGCGAGGTGAAGACCAGTTCGCCGCTCTCGCCCTCGGGCATCACCGCGTCCGGCCCCAGCTGATCGGCCAGCGGGTCGACGACCTCCGGGTAGAAGTGGTCCTCCCAGATGTGCAGCCCGTCCTTGGTCTCCACGCACTCCTGGGCGATGCCGGGGCCGACCACCTCCGAGAGGCCGTAGATGTCGACGGCGTGCAGGTCGAGCCGCTCCTCGATCTCGCGCCGCATCTCCTCCGTCCAGGGCTCGGCACCGAAGATGCCCACCTTCAGCGAGCTGGCACGCGGGTCGAGGCCCTGCCTCTCGAACTCGTCCAGCAGGGTGAGCAGGTAGGACGGGGTGACCATGATGATCTCGGGGCGGAAGTCCTGGATCAGCTGGACCTGCCGGGCGGTCATGCCGCCGGAGGCCGGGATGACGGTGCAGCCGGCCCGTTCGGCGCCGTAATGGGCGCCCAGGCCGCCGGTGAACAGCCCGTAGCCGTACGCGATGTGCACCTTGTGGCCCGGGCGGCCGCCGGCCGCGCGGATCGAGCGGGCGACCACGTCGGCCCACATGGACAGGTCGTTCTCGGTGTAGCCGACCACGGTCGGGCGCCCGGTGGTGCCGCTGGAGGCGTGGAGCCGGCGGACCCGCTCCATCGGGACGGCGAACATCCCAAAGGGGTAGCCCTCGCGCAGGTCGGCCTTGGTGGTGAAGGGGAACCGGGCGAGGTCGTCCAGGCTGCGGCAGTCCTCGGGGCGCACCCCGGCGGCGTCGAACTTGCGGCGGTAGAGCTCGACGTCGTCGTAGGCGTGCCGCAGGGTGGCCCGGAGGCGGTCGAGCTGGTGGGCGCGCAGCTCGTCGACGCCCATCCGCTCGCCGGCGTCCAGAAGTGCGGGTGGAATCGGCTCCCCCAGGCGTCGTCCCGGTTCGGGTGAGCTGCCGGTCATCGTCGCTCCTTCGCAGGTCGGCCGATCCCGGAATCCCGACCGATCGTTCGGTCCGGGCGGGCCCAGGCCAAGTAATCCAGCACCCGAACCCCCTGTCAAGGGCGTGCGCGGCAGTACCGGAATGCGCAGTTCCGACGCCTTCGTGCCGGGATCCCCCGCACCGCTTGGCTGGCCAATATGAAAATCATTACGGAAACTTGACTCGGCTCCGACCGCCCCGGGCCCGGGCGCATGGTTCAGTAGTGCGGCTTCTCCCCCGCACCCCGGAGTGATCACCTTGGCCTCGACCCCTGCGCTGGTCAGCGCGCTGCGCGAGCTCGGCGACCGGCCCGCCGTCGTCGCCGACGGGCGCGCGATCAGCGGCACCGGCCTGCTGCTCGGCGTCTCCCCGCCGGGCGGCCTGCCCCGGGCCCTCGCCGAACGCGTCGCCGAACACGCCGCCCTGGCGCCGTCCGCCGCCCGTGCCGCCGAGGAGCGGCTCCGCCACTGGGCCGGCGTCCTCGGCCCGCCGCCGATCCGGCACACCGTGCTGCACCCGGTCACCGAGCTCGCCGTCGAGCTCGCCCTGGCCACCCTGCTGGCCGGCGGCACCGTGCACTGCGCCGACCCCGACCAGCGGCCCGAGCAACAGCTCAGCGCCCTCGCCGCGAGCGGCACCACCCACCTCAGCCTGCCCTCCGCCCTGCTCTGGCGGCTCAGCCGCCAGCCCGGACTGGCCGAGCACGACCTCACCGCGCTGCGCCTGGTCCTGCACGTCGGCCCCGAACCCCGACAGGACGACGTGTACGCCGCCGTCGACGCCCTCGGTGCCGTCCTCGCCCACGTCCGCGCCCCGCACAGCCGGGCCGAGGCCGCTGACCGCCGGCTGCGCGCCGACGCGGAGGCCGCCACCGCCGCCGCCTGGAAGCACGGCATCGGCGTCACCGCCGAGCAGGTCACCGAGTTCGGCGCCCGCCTCGACCGGGCCGTCCTCACCGCCCTGCTGCACACCCTCCAGCAGGCCGGAGTGCTCACCGACCCCGCCCGCGGCTGGTCGGAGGCCGAACTCCTCGCCACCGCCCTGGTCACCCCCGCCCAGCGCCCCCGCGTCGGGCGCTGGCTGGACGCCCTCGCCCGGCACGGCCTGATCACCCGCCAGGACGGCGGTGCCCAGGGCCCGCTCTTCCACGGCGCCCCCGAACTCACCGCCGCCGAGGTCCGGGAGGCCTGGCACCCCGCCGTGGAGAGCTGGGCCGACGGTCTCGGCACAGCCCGCGTCCTGGACCGCGTCCGGCGCGGCGCCCTGCGCCTGCCCAAGCTGATCACCGGACAGGAGGCACCCCGCCCTGCCGCCGCGCCGGTCCGCTGGGCCGCCGCCCGCGGTTACCTCGGCGCCGCTCTCGGCGCGCTCGTCCGCGCCACCGCCGAGACCCACGACGGGCCGCTGCCGCTGCGGGTCCTCGAACTCGACCGCGACGGCGCCGAGAACACCGTCGCCCGCGCCCTGGCCGTCCGGCCCCGGCCGAACGCCGACCACCACCTCGCCCCCGACGGCGGGCGCTACGACATCGTGGTCGCCACCGCCACCGGCCGCCCCGACGAGGAGGTCCCGGCCCTCGTCGGCCAGCTCGCCCCCGGCGGCCGGCTGCTGCTGCTCGCGCCCGTCGCCGAACAGCTCGACCTGCTGATCACCGGCGACCCCCTCGGCCGCACCGCCCACCCGGCCGACCACTGGCGGGCCGCCCTCACCGCGGCGGGTTGCCCCACCGTCCTCGCCCTGCCGGCGGACGGGCACCCGATGGGGCTGCTGGGGCAGGGGCTGTTCGCGGCGCGGGTCGACTGACTCCGGGTTACGCCGGAACCGGCTCGGGCTACGATCGGGCGCATGGCCGCTTCCGTGCGTTCGATCCGATCCCGGGCCTCCCTCGGCTCGATCGGCTCCATCGGTTCCATCGGCTCGCTGCTGTCCGTCGGCTCGGTCGGGTCCGTCCTCTCGATCGGCTCGGTCGGCAGCGTGCTGTCCGTCGGCTCGGCCGGCTCGGTCCTCAGCGCGTTCTCGGCGTGCTCCTGGCTCAGCGTCGGGTCGCTGCTGTCGGTGCGCTCGCGCTGGTCCGTACGGGGCCGGCGCCCGGGGCGGGGACCGTCCGTGGCCGACCGGTGAAGCGGGGGGCACGTACCACCCCCCGATCCGTACCAGTTCGATACCGAAGCCCGGGTGAGCTGCGGGAATCCTCGCCGCGCCGGGCGGTCCCCCGGTAGGCTCCGGCTTGTCCTCCGGGCCTTCCCGCGGGCGGCGGCGCGCCGCCCGTGCCGGTGCACCGGGGGCAGAACCCCCGCGGGCCATTCGGTGGGCTCCGCGCACTCGACACCGCGCGCCAGGGCAGTCGCGCGAACGGCGAAGGGCATCGCATTGGCGGATCGGCTCACCGGAGGAGACTCCTCGCTGCTGCGGCGGATCAACGCCGCGGTCACGCTTCGGGCGCTGCGGACCGGCCACTCCGTGACCCTCACTCAGCTCGTCGGTGAGACCGGGCTCTCCCGCCCGACCGTCGAGGGCGTGATCGAGGGCCTGGTCGAGACCGGACTGGTCGCCGAGGTCGAGCAGCCCCGGGAGGACGGCCAGCCGGGCACCGGCCGCCGCGGCCGCCCGGCCCGCTGGTTCCGCTTCCGCGCCGAGGCCGGGCACATCCTCGGCATCGAGGTCGGCGTGCACGACATCCGGGTCATCCTCGCCGATCTCACCGGCGAGGTGGTGGGCAGTCACTTCAAGCCGGTCGACGAGACCCTGGACGCCGAGGAGCGGCTCACCGCCGTCCGCACGGCCGTCGCCGAGGTCCTGCGCAAGGCGGGCATTTCCCGGGACAACCTGTGGGCCGTCGGCATCGGCACCCCCGGCATCGTCGACCGCGAGGGCACCATCCGGCTCGGCACCGCGATGCCCGGCTGGACCGGCCTGGACCTCGGCGCCCGCCTGCGGCGCTCCTTCCGCTGCCCCGTCCTGATCGAGAACGACGCCAACCTCGCCGCCATCGCCGAACACTGGCAGGGCGCGGCCGTCGGCGCCGACGACGTGGTCTTCGTGATGGCCGGCCTCAGCCCCGGAGCCGGTTCGCTCATCAACGGCAGGCTCCACCGCGGCTACGGCGGCGCCGCCGGCGAGATCGGCGCCCTGCACCTGCTCGGCCAGGAGGTCACCCCGGAGAAGCTGCTCTCCACCACCGGCAAACCGCTCAACCCCCTCGACGAGGCCGCCGTCGCCCGTGTCCTGCGGCTCGCCCGGGAGGGCGACGAGGTCGCCAAGGTCGCCATGGACCGCTTCCTGACCCGCCTCGTCCAGGGCGTCGCCGCCCTGGTCCTCGCCATCGACCCCCAGCTGGTGGTCATCGGCGGCTGGGCGGCCGGCCTGGACGGCGTGCTGGAACCCCTGCGCGAGCGGCTGGCCCAGTTCACCCTGCGGGCGCCGGAGGTGGCGCTGGCGGCGCTGGGCTCGGAGGTCGTCTCCATGGGCGCCCTGCGGGTCGCCCTGGACCACGTGGAGGACCAGCTCTTCGCGGTGGACCCGCCCAGGGTA
>NZ_JBHWDU010000184.1:0-4844 GCF_042734825.1 Kitasatospora sp. NPDC059648
CGCCGATGAAGCGGCTCTGGAAGACCGGGGACACCTGGAACACCGGATCGCCGCTGCCACGGCGTTCGGGTCGTTCATCCCTCGTCTGTCAGCATCGGGTGAAGATGAAGCCGAGCTTGTCGACCTCGTCGCCGGCACGGCCGGCGAGCCGCTGGGCGTGCGGTTCCTGGCTTCGGAGTATGTGACGGGGTCGTTGCACCAGGGGCGGATCGACACGCTGGGGCTCGACGAGGACGGCGTGCCGGTGATCATCGAGTTCAAGCGTCGGCGTGATGCCGGGGTGATTACCCAGGCGGCGTCCTACCTGGTCTGGTTGCTGGCGCACCGGCACGAGTTCGAGGCGCTGGTGCGTAGACGGCTGGGCGCCGACGCGGCGGAGGCGGTCGATTGGCGGCGACCTCGGGTGATCTGCGTCGCGGGCGAATTCTCTCGCCGTGATCGGGCTGCAGTTTCGCTCTACCCGCGCGACTACCGTGTGGACCCGGTGCGATACCGGGTCTTCGGTTCAGACCTGCTGACGCTGCAGTTGGTCGGGACCGTTCCGGGCTTCTTCTCCGCGGGTGTCTCGCCAGTGTCGGCCGGCCCGGAAGCCGAGGCCACCTCCTGCCGGTAGCGGTCGGTCAGCGCATCGGGTGGGCGGTCTTCTCGGCTGGGCGTGTGCTGGTGACACGGTGAGCGCGTGGCTTGGGGAGCCGGGCAGGGGTGCTGAAATGGGCCGCGCGGCGGCGCAGGTGACGTCGGCCGACAGCGGGACGGGGCCGCTCCTGCGTCGGGGGAAGACGGTAGAAGAACCGCTTGGCGATCTCCACCAGCACCAGGTAGGCGACCACCAGGACCGCCAGGGCGGCGAAGAAACCGGAGGGCAGGAGTCGGAAGCCCAGGACGTGGGCGAGCGGTGTGGCCGGCAAGACGGCCCCGAGCGCCACGATGCCCAGGGCGGTCACGGTCAGGGGGACGCTCGGGCGGCTGCGCCAGAACGGGCTGCGGCGGGTGCGGATGGCGAAGATCACCAGCGTCTGGGTGGCGAGGGACTCCACGAACCAGCCGGTGCGGAACTGCGCGGCTCCGGAGTGGAACACCCACAGCATGATCGCGAAGGTGGCGAAGTCGAACAGGGAGCTGACGGGTCCGAAGCAGAGCATGAAGCGCCGGATGAAGGCGATGTCCCAGTGTGCGGGCCGCCGCACCTGCTCCTCGTCGACGTTGTCGGTGGGGATGGCGAGTTGGCTGGTGTCGTACAGCAGGTTGTTGAGCAGGATCTGCGAGGGCAGCATCGGCAGGAAGCTCAGGAACAGGGAGGCGCCTGCGGCGCTGAACATGTTGCCGAAGTTGCTGGACGTGCCCATGAGCACGTACTTGATGGTGTTGGCGAAGATCCGCCGTCCCTCGGCGACACCGTCGGCGAGGACGTCGAGGTCCTTCTCCAGCAAGATGACGTCGGCCGCGTCCTTGGCCACGTCGGTAGCCGTGTCGACAGAGATGCCCACGTCGGCGGCGTGAAGCGCGAGCGCGTCGTTCACGCCGTCGCCCATGAACGCCACGTCACCGCCAGTCTGCCGCTGCAGGCGCACGATGCGGGCCTTCTGCTCCGGGCTGACCCGCGCGAAGACGGTGGTGTGGGCGATCGCGGAGGTCAGCCGGGCGTCGTCCATGACGTCCAACTCGACACCGGTCAGCGTGCCCACGTCGGTGAGCCCGAGGTCGTGGCAGACCTTGACCGCCACCGCGGGATTGTCGCCGGTGACGACCTTCACCGTGACATCCAGCTCCGCGAGCCGCCGCAGCGCCGCCGCGGCGTCGGGCTTGGGCGGGTCGAGGAAGACCAGCAGCCCGGCCAGCGACAGGTCCCGCTCGTCCTGCGGGGTCGGCGCCGCCGGGGTGGCGGCCGCGCGGGTGGCGACCGCCACCACCCGGTTGCCGGCCGCGAACTCGGCGTCCAGGGCATGGCGGGCGTCCTCGGGCACGCCCACGCACCGCTCCAGTACCGTCTCCGGCGCGCCCTTCACGATCAGTCGCGCCACACCGGATGGGTTGGTGACGACAACGGAGGCCATGCGCCGCTCGTGGTCGAACGGCAGGACGCCAGTGGTGGTCCACTCGCGCAGCGCCGCCCGTTGGGAGGCCACTGCGGGCGAGTTCCACAGCGCGTCGTCCAGGGGATTCCCGCCGACGGCGCGGCCTTCGTCGAACGTGGTCTGCGTGCACAGCAGCCCCCAGCGCAGCACCTCATCGGGCGAGAGGCCACCGATCGGCACGCAGCGCATGAAGTCGATGCGGCCCTGAGTCAGCGTGCCGGTCTTGTCGGTGAACAGCACGTCGACGTCGCCGAGGTCCTCGATGCACACCAGCCGCTTGACCAGCACCTTGCGCCGGCTCATCCGCCGGGACCCGGCGGCCAGGCTCGTGGAAACCACGGCCGGCAGCAGCTGCGGGGTGATGCCGACCGCGATCGCGAGGGAGAACAGCAGCGCGTCGATGAGGGGCTTGTGCAGGGCCACGTTGACGACGAAGATCGCTGTGGTCAGTGCGCCGGCGACGTAGACCAGCAGCATGGAGAACCGGCGCAGGCCCGCCTGGAACTCGGTCTCCAGCTGGTGTTCGGCCAGGCCCGCTGCGATCGCGCCGAACTCGGTACGGGCGCCGGTCGCCACCACCACGCCGCGGCCGCTGCCGGCGTGCACGACCGTCCCCATGAGCGCGCAGCCGGTCAGTTCCGCCAGCGGTGTGCCGGCGGCAACCGGGGCGGTGTCCTTGGCCACCGGCAGCGACTCCCCGGTCAGTACGGACTCGCTGCACTCCAGCCCGGTCACCGACAGCAGGCGCAGGTCCGCCGGGACGATGTCGCCGAGCCGCAGCTCGACCACGTCACCTGGGACCAGGTCGGTGACCTCCACCTCCTGCGCGCGTGCGCCGCGCCGCACCAGTGCCTGGTGGCGGATGCGGGCGTGCAGCGACTCGGCGGTTTTCTCCGCCCGGTACTCATTGGCGAAGCCCAGCCCCACCGAGAGCGTCACGATCACGCCGATGATCACTGCGTCGCTGCGCTCGCCGACGAAGAACGACACCAGGGCCGCGGCCAGCAGCAGCCCCAGCAGCGGGGAACGCAGCTGGTGCCACAGCACCAGCCAGCCGCGGGCCCGGTGCGAACGCACTGCGTTCGGCCCCCAGCGCCTGAGCCGGGCCTCGGCTTCCGGCGCCGACAGACCGGCGGCGCTGGTCTCCAGTCTGAGCAGGACTTCCTCGACGGGCCGGGCTGCGGCCTCGCCGACCGGGCTGCCAGCCACCACCCGTTCGGTGGTTGTGGCGGTCACCATGGAAGATCTCCTGTCCCGCCTGCACGAGCACGGACGCCGCACACCACCGACTCGTGCAAGTGCCGCGACCCGGCTGGCCGGGTCGGTGAGCCGACACGGCGGAGGTCGGAACGGATTCGCATGGCCGGACCCTCCTGCATCTCGATCGCGCGGACATCGCATTCCCCTGCCGGATACCACTGTCCAACGCGGCCGCAGATCCCCGCTGGGGCCGTTCGGGCCCAGACCGGGGACCGGACGGCCGCCGCCCCGGCGTGGCCCGTCCCACGAGGTGGCCGCCGTTCCGGTCCGAACCACACGGGCCAGCGTGCACGTAGCAGGACCTGGCTGCGGCATGCGTCGGCGGGCGACCGCGGTCGCGCCCAGCAGCGGGACCTCGTCTCGCGACCACGCGCGGCATGGCTGGACGTCGCGATGACCTCCGGTAGCAACGTGGCACGGCCTGGTGGCCGAGTTTGCATGCGGCGAACAGCTTGGGCAGTGTCTCCGGGTTCGAAGTCAGCGCCGGACCGTCAGCGCCAGCAAGTGAAGGCGGCGCGCACGGACACCACCTCCCCCGCCCCCCAGCCGGCCTCCCCTACGACCCAGGAGAGACCCTTGTGCTGTACACCGACGGCCTCATCGAGCGCCGCGACGAGGACATCGACGCCGGCTTGGAACGCCTGGCCCGCAGCTCTGGCCCAGGACCGGACCCTTTCCCCCGAACGGCTGGCCGACGCACTGCTGACCCGGCTGGACGTCGCCGGTGGCGCCGCTGACGACATCGCTGTCGTCGTCATCCGCCTGTAGCCCTGCAGGGCGTCGGCTCCGCCGTGGGCTGACCGGCGGCAGCGGCGGCCGGGATGCCGGCCCGGCCCGCTGCGGCATCCCAGCCGCCATGGCCGGCGCCTCCTCCTTTGCCGGCCTGGTCACGTGGTCGGGGTTCCGTACGTGCGGTACCGCTCAACATCCGACTCGGCGGGACACCATCAAGGCATCGGCGACACCCCGGCTCACTGAGCTCGCGCCATGTCCTCCAGCGCTCGATTCACCAGCGGACCGCCAGGCCGGGTGTGATCACTTCGGCGACGGTGATCCGGTCTTCGGGGAGGTGAAACCGACCCTTCGTATCGTCTGGTGTTCCCGGGTTGGACGATTCCAGGTAAGCGGGGGGGCTTGGCCGACTCGCCGTCCGGGCACGCGGAAGCCATTCCGCGCCAAGGGCGGTCGTCAGTTCGACGGCGGGAAGGGGCTCCGTTCGCTCTCATAAGTCCAGCTGTTCAGCAGCGAGACCAGTTCGTCGCCGTAAGGCGGGGAACGCTGGGCCCGCTCGCTCCACCCGCCTGACCGGCCTGTGGCCGACTCGTCCCACGGAAGTTGCCACACGCAGACACGGGAGAGACCGTTTCTAGTGGGGGAATCCTCAAGAAGGAGGCATCCAATGGCCCTGTCCGACACTGTCGGCAACGGGTGAAACGAGGACCACGGACAGCGGATCAAAAGCGGGTCACTTCGTGATCTCTTGATCATCCTGACTTCATGGGTAGCGGG